>DASZWV010000474.1:0-15893 GCA_035546115.1 Phycisphaerales bacterium | reverse complement strand
ACCCCGAAGGGGTGCACATGCCGCGCGCCGACCACGCGCCGGCACAATCACCCTGCAACGGCGCCCAAACCACAAAGTGCAACGGCTGCACGCCCGACGCACACCCCCACCGAGCCCGCGATCCCACGCCCCAAACCAACTCATAGCCCAGCATCAAACGGGCGTTGCCCTGCTCAACGTCCGGGCATCCCGCGCGCCCCTCCAACCTCGCGCACGCTCTCAACCACGATCCGCGCCACCGCAACATACGCATTGCTCAGCGGCTCCTGTCGCACAAAGGTCACCCCCATCCCCGGCGTCCCCACGAACGGCCGCAGCATCCATCCCATCTGGATGCCCACAAACACGTACATCGTGATCCACGCCGCGAGCATCACGCGGTGCTTGCCCGCGCGCGCCACCAGCGGGCGATACCGCCGGACCATCACCGCATACCCCGCGCCCGCGGCCAGCGTGAACATCCCCGCGCTCAGCACCAGCGCCCCCGCATGCCCGATGCCTCCCACATACACGAACCGCGTGATCGGTGCCAGCGACGCGAGCGCCAGCGTCGTCCCCGCCTGCCCCGCCGCGATCGCGCCCAGCGCCGCGCGAAACTCCGACCGTAGCCCGAGCACCGTGCTCAGCACGAAGTACCCCGGCAGGCAGATCAGCGTCGTCGCCAGGATCACCAGCGGCACCTTGATCGCCGCGTACGGAACTAACCACGCCCTTCCCTCGCCCCCGGCGCTCCAGCTCCCCATCACCGCGCCATAGATCGCCCCCGCGATCGCAACAATGGCCGGATACACCCACCAGCGAACGCTCCGGCCCCGCCCGTCGGCCCCAAAGACCACCGCCCCCAGCACGCCCTCCTCGAAGCGCCTCGTCAACGACCAGCTCGCGCCCGCCATGGCTCACCATCCCAGGAAGTGGTGCAGGGCGTTCCACACCGCAAGAAAGAACGATCCCTCCCGCGGCCGCAGCCACGTGAACGGCGAGCTCGGGTCGCCGATGAACGGCCGCAGGATCCACCCCATCTGCGAGCCCACGAGCATGTAGATGATGACCCAGATCGTCAGGATGAAGTTGGCCGTCCCCTCGCGGCGCGAGGCCGACTCGTGCGTGCGCCTCGCGGCCGCGCTCATCGCCGCGGCACGCGCCCGCGCCGCGGCCTGGGCGGGGTCCTCCGGATCGCCCGCGTAGCGAGAGAGTGGGGGAGTCGCATCCGGAATCGGCGGCGGCGTCGCGGCGCTCTCGCCCGCACCGGAGACCTCGCGGGCCGCCTCCTCGTACGCCCGCGAGCGCGCCAGCGCCCGCAACGCCCGCAGCAGGAACCCGACGCTCACGAACCCCGCGATGCCGAGCAGCGCGACGTTCAGCAGCACCATGAACGCGTAGCTCGTCGTGCTCAGCGTGAAGAACGCCAGGATCGGTCCGAGGCTGGCCGCGACGGCCAGGTTCACGACGATCGCCCCGACCAGCACGCGGATGGTCGCGGGGAACGTCATGCGGCAGCCGACCAGCGCGTTGAACACGTACAGCGAGGGGAACGTCACGCCGAGCGTGAGCAGGTAGAGCGCGGGGAGCTTGACCGTCGTCGCAAGCGCCTGCTCGAGCGAGCCGTGCCGCCACCCGAACAGCGCGTACCACCCCATGAAGAAGCCGTAGATCGCCCCGAGCACGACCGCGATCGGCACGAACACCCGCAGGCTCAGGTCGATCCTTCCCTTGAGGAGGTACTCGCCGCGAACGCGCTCACCGCGCAGCAGCTCGTCGAGCTGCACAAGCCAGTTGACCACACGGACCCTTTCGATGAAGGGAATCTGGGAGAGATCGCCGGCACCGGCCGTTCACGACACACGCACACACGCGCCAGCATCGGGGGAGACGCGCAGGCCGGTCGGCCAGTCTGTACATCCACCCGCGCCCGCGGGTTCGAGCAAATCCCCGAATATCGCCGGAGCCGCCGAGATCTACCTCGCCTCGAACCGCTTCACCTCTCTCCACTTCACCGGCTCGCTCTTCAGGCCGCGCCGGCCTTCCTCGATCACCACCGGGCTGTCGGAGCGGTCGATCACCCAGAGGCCGAAGGGCCTGGTCGCCTCGCCCTTGTCCGGGCCGGCGCCGAAGCTCGCGGTCTGGAAGGTGGAGGGCTCATAGCGCACGCGGACGACGTCGTTCCCGTACAAGACGCTCGTGACGATCTCGCCGTCCTCGTTCACCGTCGCGCCGCGGAAGACGCCCACGACCATGAACCGCGTGAAGTCGATCCTCGGCACGGAGTTGCGCAGGGGCGGCCCCGCCGCGGCGTCGATGCCGGTGTGCTCGGCCCAGAGCCTGCTCCACTCCGCCTCGTCGCGGATGAGCACGAAGCGCTCGGCGGCGATCCGGCTGTCGTGCCCGATGAACTGCACGGCGGGGGGAATCTGGCGGGCGGCGTGGGGGGCCGCCTGCGGAGGCGCCGAAGGATCGTCCGGAGCAGTGGACATCGCGGCGAGCAGGCCGAAGGCCGTCGTGAAGAGAACACCGATCATCAACGCCCGGGTGCGCGTGGTCATGGCAGACTCCTCTGCCGCGAGTGTACCGACACCCGCCGCAACAGTTGCGTGACAGGTTCATCACGGTCCCTCCGGGTCGCGATAGACTTGCCTTGCATGGCCCGAAAGACCGCATCCGAACCCTCCGCCGGCATCTCCGCCGACACGCGCATGCTCATCCTGCACGGAACCGACCGGTTCCTGCAGGACGAGAAGCTCGAGCAGTTGCACGCCGCGCTGGAGAAGACCCACGGCAAGGACGGCGTGGACACCATCCGCTTCGACGGGCAGGCCGGGCCGCGGATTCTCGCCGATGTGCTCGACGAGTGCCGCTCCACGGGGCTCATGCAGCAGCACAAGGTCGTCGTCATCGACAACGCGGAGATGGTCATCAAGGAGACGGAGGATGAGGCCCCCGCTCCGCCCAAGGCCGCCGGCAGGAAGCGGGCCCCCGCGCCCCACTCGCCGCGCGAGATCCTGGAGAACTACGCGGCCGATCCGTCTCCCACCGCCACGCTCATCCTCCGCGCCGCAACGTGGCGCCCGGGCAACCTCGACAAGGCCGTCGCCGCCATCGGCGCCGTCTACAAGTGCGAGCCCATGTCCGACGCCGAGGCGATCGCCTGGGCCCAGAAGCGGGCCAGGGAGTCGCACAAGACCTCCATCGACGCCAAGGCCGCGGGCACGCTCATCGCCACCGTCGGCACCGAACTCGGCCGCATCGACACCGAACTGGAGAAGCTCGCCCTGGCCGCCGGCGGCGAAGGCCAGCCGATCACGGCCGCCCTCGTCGAGCAGATGACCGGCCAGTCGCGCGAGGAGGAGTTCTGGGCTATCCAGGACCGCCTGCTGGAGGGCAACCCGGGCACGACCCTCGCCGAGCTTCGCGACCTGATCGAGGTCTCCCGGCACGACCCGGTCGCCATCGGATGGGCCTACATGGATGCGGCCCGCCGCGTGCACATGGCGGCCGCGGCCGTCAAACAGGGCACGCCCCTCAAGTCCCTCGCCCGTCCCCTCAAGATCTGGGGGTTCGGCCCGGAGTTCGACCGCAAGATCGCGCTCATGGAGCAGGCGGCCAGAAGCGCAGGACCCGCGCGGGCCGCGAGGCTCTTCAACGCCGTCGTCGCCGCCGACGCCGCGAACAAGTCCAGCCTCGGCGAGCCCATGCGGAACCTCGAGGTGCTGACGGTCCGCTTCGCGGGGGCGATCGGGAAGCGATAGCGGCCGGTGTCCGGCGCGCCGGGCACTTCTTCTCTTCCGTCCCCAACCGCCATGCCGATCTTTGCTTGGGCCATCGGCCGAACTAACATCGGCCGCGGACTGGAGGTCCGCCCGGCCCACCTCCCGGCCGCCGTTCACGGCGGCGCTTGGGAACCCGCGAGCAGGAGGCTCACCATGATCCGTCTCTCCCTGTCCCTATCCCGCTCAGCACGCACGCTCATGCTCGCGGCCGGCTTGGCCGTCGCCCTCTCGCAGGGCGCCTGCGACGAGATGAACCGCCAGCAGGCCGATGCCGCGGACGTCTCGAACGCCCCGGCCACGCGCTCCGCCCCGCGGCAACCCGCCTCGCAACGGACCGCAACGTCGCGCGACCGCCAGCGGCGCGACTACGACCAGGAGGCCGCGGACCTCCAGGCCGGGCTGGATGCGATGAACTCGCGCCAGAACGGCAACCCGGTCCGCGGAGCCCAGCCCGAGCCGGAGATCACACTGGATCCCGTGCCGCGCGAGGTGCTTCCGGCCTCGCGGCGGACCGCCGGGAACGCGCCGCAGATCGACACCTCGCCGATCCCGGTGCGCCCCGCCGATGCCGGCATCGCGAGCCCTTCGGCCAACCGGACGGTGAGCATCCCGGACGCCTCGGCTGGGAACCCCGTGAATCGGACCCCCGAGCAGCGCCGGGCCGACGCCGTCTTGGAGCTGTCCTCGCAGTTGCGGCCGGACATCGCGGCCGCGAAGGAGCCCCTGCGGGCGGCGATGCCGCTGCTCGGCCTGGAACTGATCGAGCCGGGATCGGGCGCGCAGTACCTGGATTCGGTGAAGCGGGCCGTCTCGCCCGAGCAGCGCCGCACGCTGGAGTCGGCCGCGGCGATCGTGCACGCGCTCGGAACGGATCCGAACCTCGTCGCGGGCAACCCCGGCGACGTCGCCCAGGCACTCCGTGCCGAGGCGGATCGTCTGGCGGGGACGACCTCGGCTGCCACGGGCGACACGCTGGCCCTTGGCGAGGTGGCCATCTGCCAGCGGGTGGACGGCTTCGGGCGGTTCACGCCGCTGGCTTCGAACGCGTTCTTCGCGGGCAAGCCCGCGGCGATGATCCTGTACACCGAGATCGAGAACTTCTCGCAGAAGCCGAGCATGGAAACGCCGGGTGCCGCGGCGGGCGCGGCTGGGGCGCAGTGGAGCGTCGAGCTCGGACAGACGGTCCGGCTGTACTACGAGGTCGATGGGAGCGAGCAGCTCGTCATCCCGGAGACGGTGGTCCGGGATGCGTCGCGTTCGAAGCGACACGACTTCTTCCTGGTGCAGCGGATCGACCTGCCGCGGACGCTGACGGTGGGCAACTACGTGCTGAAGGTCACGGTGCGCGATGCGGGCGGGGGCGCGGGTGGGGGCGCGGTTGCGGAGCGGATCGTGCCGATTCGCATTGTGGCGGACGCGTCGGCGGTGGGGGCGGCCTCGAATCGCGGGATGGGCTCGACGACCACCTCGCCGACGGCCACAAGCACGCAGCCGGGGCGGCGCGGGACGGTTGCCGATCGGCGGCCGTAGCCGGGCAAAAAAAGATCCGGCCGCTCGGATGCGAGCGGCCGGCCTTGGTTCAGAGATGGGAGCGGTCGATCAGCGACGACGGCGACGGCCCGCGAGGAGGCCGCCGAGGCCCAGCAGTCCGCACGCGCCGGGGGCCGGCGTGATCGAGTAGGTCGACGTGCCGCCCGAAGAATCGTTCGCAGAGACGGAGAACATGAAGCGGGCCTGCATGCTCGAGACCGAACCGGGGATCGGATCGAACGCGCCGGGGGGGCTCATGTTGGCGTCTTCGTTCACCGAGCCGCCGGCGTTGGCGTTGGCGAGGATCGAGTTGAAGTAGTTCTTGAACAGGTTCCCGCCGTTGTAGGTGGTTTCGTACCCGAATCCGCTCGGGAGCGCCGGGTTGATGGAGATGCCGTTGAAATCCTGATCCGTGCCTATGCGGGTGGCGCTGGTGGTGCCGCTGGCCCCGGTGAGCGGATCGAACGAAAGGGTCGGCGTGATGAGTTCGAATCGGGTCTGTGCGTCGCCGGCGATGACGGTGTAGTCGACGTCGATTCCGAACCGCTCCGATCCATCGGGCTGGGTCTGCCGCCCGGCGATGACGGTCATGCTGACGAGCGTCGCCACGACGTGCGAGCCGTCCATGATCGGGACCTGGAACGGATTGCTCCAGAACCAGATGTCCGAGTCGGGATCGTTGAACACGGTCACGTCGCCGATGGGCACCGCGTATGAGCCGGAGAACGGACCAGCCTGCGCGTTGATCGTGATATACGGATCGCTCACGCTGACGCTTGCCGAAGCGATTCCCGCGGTGGCCAACAACGCACAGGCCGCCGCGATCCATCGCGAGTTACCCACAGTCCCTGGGGCCATCTCTAGACTCCTGTCCGGCTGGAACCAACTTCCGCCGGTCAGCGTTTGTGGAGCGAATCTCGAACACAACCATCAAGAGCGACGGCGACGGCCCGCGAGCAGGCCCGCGATCCCGAACATCGCCGCGGCGCCCGGCGCCGGGATGATCTCGAAGGTGCTGGTTCCGCTGGCACGGTCGAAGCGGGAGAGCGTGAACTTGAACTGCGACTGCATGTCGTCGGCCGAGCCGCCGGGGAGGGCGTCGTAGCCGGGGAAGCTGGCGTTGTTGCCGGTGAAGCTGGTCGAGCCGCCCGGGGCCACGCCGACGGTGCTGCCCAGGATCAGGTCGGCGAAGGTCTGCGAGCTTCCGTTGAAGCGAGCGCTGAACAGGTTGCCGCCCGGCTGCAGACCGACAAGCGTGATCGCGCCGACATCGCCGAAGGTGGCGGAGTCGGTGACGCCGACCGCGGCGGTCGCGAGGCCGATGGCGGGGTTGATCGTGCCGAAGCTCACGAACGACGAGTTCACCGTGAAGGTGGTGTTCGAGATGCCGGCGGTCACGTTGAAGTTGGCGTTCACGGCGGGGTCGTGGGCCCAGGAGAAGCTCACGCCATCCACCCGCGGCGAGTTCTGCGGATCGGCAGGATCCAGCACCCACGCGTTCGGGTTGGAGCCGTTCGTCACGCCCCAGGTGAAGCTGCCATCCGGGGCGACGCTGGTCGTCCAGGTGTGGCTTCCGATCATTTCGCCGGTGCTGGCGTCGGAGGCGATGACTTCGATCTGAGCGATGACCGAGGCCGACGCCACGGAAGCCGCCGCCAAGGTGCCCGCGACCGCGAGAATAACGTTTGCTGTCCGCATCACTCTCTCTCCTCTCACGAAGGGTTTCCCCTTCAATCTCACTCGATCATCGCCACGAGCACGGCCAAGCACCGCGCAGACACCGCAGCGTTTTCGGAGGGAATCCTCGTCTCTCCTTCCGACACCTCCGAGCGGGAAGTGCCATCAAGGCACCAGCATGACACCATGCCGACCAAGTGTCAAGAGTGTTCTCGCAGATTGACAATATTTTCCCGGACGTGCGCCGCCGGATTTATGGGGATTGAGCACAAAGGCCAACACTGGCCATGCCGAAACGTATTCGGAAAATATTTGGGTAGTATTTAGCCACATTTTCCTTGCACGGGTAATCGGACTTTGGGTAATCTGTAGAAGCTCGATAGCTCGGGTTTCGAGGCAGACGCGAGAGAGAGAGAGAATCCCATGGGCTGTATTCTCGCCGCGTGCGTAATCGCAGTGGTGCCGGTGGGCGCCGTCATGATGGCTGCGCACGCGGACCAGGCGTCGAGTTCCGTGGCGCGGTTCGCGAGGGACGATCGCGCCGCGGCCGTTCGGGACGGGGTGTTCACGGATCGAGTCGTCGTGCGGTGCACGGCTGGAACGACCATCGATCGACTTTCCAGTTCGCTGGATGAGACGACCTCTCCGTTCGGCGCCCTGGCGTCTCGCTGGAGCGTGCGATTCGTTCTTCCGACTTTCTTTCCGGCTCCCCAGGACGAGGTCACGGCGCATCGGCTTGGAATGGACCGCTACGCCACGCTCGTGGTCCCCGATGGGACGGATGTGCGGGCCATGGCGGCGGAGTTCGCCAAGCTCGGCGATCAGATCGAACTCGCGGAGGTCGATCTCAACGGGCACGCGCACATCGCGCCGACCGACGTCCTGTTCGGTCAGCAGTGGGCCCTGAACAACACGGGACAGGTTGTGAATGGTCGGATGGGCACCGCTGGTGCGGACATCCGCGCCGAGGCGGCGTGGGATCTGACGCACACGCTGAGTCCGGTTGTCGTGGCGATTCTGGACACTGGCGTGAGCCAGAGTCATCCCGACCTGATGGGTATCCAGGTGGACGGGCAGAACACGGCGACGGCGTCGACGCCACTTGCGTGGGACGACAACACGAGCGTGTCCCACGGGACGTACTGCGCGGGCATCGCGGGGGCGGCGTTCGGCAACAGCATCGGCATCGCGGGGGTTGCTCCGAGCATCCGCATCATGCCAGTGAAGGTGCTGGTGAACATCCAGCTGGGATCGCAGACCACCTGCGCCAACGGGCTGACGTGGGCGACCGACCACGGCGCACGGGTCGCATCCATGAGCCTTGGCTGGGGCGGCAGCACGAGCACACTGAACACGGCGATCGCCTACGCGGCGGCGCACAATGTTCTGATGTGTGCGAGCACCGGGAACTCGCCGGGCTCGGCGATCGCGTTCCCCGCCAACGCCGGATCGGACGTCATCGCCGTCGGGGGGACGGACAACACGGACGCGCCGTTCGTCGGCGGAACGACCGGCTCGCAGATGGGCCTGGTGGCGCCCGCCGTCGATGTGCTCTGCACGTGCGATGATTTCGGCACGACGATCGACGGCTATTCGCTTCAGACGGGCACGTCGATGGCGTGTCCGATCGTCGCGGGGGTCGCCGCGTTGGTCATGAGTGAAGAGCCTTCGCTGTCGGCCGCCGAGGTTCGCGACGTCCTGGAATCGTCGGCCGACGATCTGGGGGAACCCGGGAGGGACCCGATCTACGGGTTCGGGCGCGTGAACGCGGAGGCGTCCATGCGAGCGGCGCACCGATTGGCGTGTCCGATCGACATGGACGGCAACGGTCAGATCGACGTGTACGACATCTTCGCGTATATCGGGTACTTCTTCGCGCAGGACCCTCGGGCAGACTTCGATCATT
The DNA here is from genome assembly GCA_035546115.1 of Phycisphaerales bacterium. GTDB lineage: Bacteria > Planctomycetota > Phycisphaerae > Phycisphaerales > UBA1924 > UBA4658. Next base: position 7,016 of record DASZWV010000474.1, on the reverse strand, counting down.
CGGGCGTGGTGGAAATCGCGGACATGTTCGCGTTTCTCTCCGCGTATCTGGCCGCCGGATGCTGAGCGCCGTGTGTCGCGCGTGTTTCGCCGACTTCTGCCAATTCGGCATATAGATCGTTGTCGATGAAGCGACGAGGCGGCGATTCTGTCTGTTCGGTGCCCAGTCGGTCCGTCCACCCCTCTGTGCGGCACAGGGAAGGTGATTCCCTCGGAAGGCGGTCCGCGAGAGCAGCGGCACGCGGCGTGCTGTCGATGTAGCAGCCGACCGGTCCTCCCCGGTGACTCGGGGAGGCTTGGGGTCGGCTCGGTCTCCCCCGAACTGCGGATGAATCCGCAACGACGGTTGGCCGATTGGGGACCAGAACGTGCACGATCGGGGCGTCCCGGCGTGTGCGGTTTGGTCTGGAACGACGCGTACTCTCGGGGCGTACAAGGCGCACCGGTTCGCGTCCCAAATCCGAACGCCCACGCCATGGCCGCGTGTGTTCGGGGAGAGGTTTGTTGCGATGTTCGAACGATTCACAGACCGTGCACGCAAGGTGATGGCCCTGGCAAACCAGGAGGCCCAGCGGTTCAACCACGAGTACATCGGGACCGAGCACATCCTGCTCGGGCTGGTGAAGGAAGGCTCGGGCGTCGGGGCCAACGTGCTCAAGAACCTCGAGGTGGACCTGCGGAAGGTGCGCCTCGAGGTCGAGAAGCTCGTCAAGAGCGGTCCGGACATGGTGACGATGGGCAAGCTGCCGCAGACGCCGCGGGCGAAGAAGGTCATCGAGTACGCCATCGAAGAGGCTCGCAACCTGAACCACAACTACGTGGGCACGGAGCACCTGCTGCTCGGGCTTCTGCGCGAGCACGACGGCGTGGCGGCGCAGGTGCTGATGAATCTGAGCCTGAAGCTCGAGGACGTCCGCGAGGAGGTTTTGAATCTGCTCGGTGCGGGCAATGAGAACGACGAATCGAGCCCCGGTTCCGCGGGGGGCGCGAGCGGAGGCTCTACCTCCGGCGAGGCCGCGGCCGCTGGAGGCGGGGGCGGTGGGGCGCCGGGAGAGCGTGCCGCCAAGGGCAAGAGCCGGACGCCGGCGCTGGACAGCTTCGGGCGCGACCTGACGGAACTGGCGAAGGAAAACCAGCTCGACCCGGTGATCGGGCGACAGACGGAGATCGAGCGCCTGGTGCAGGTGCTGTGCCGGCGCACGAAGAACAACCCGGTGCTGCTGGGCGAGGCGGGGGTGGGCAAGACGGCGATCGTCGAGGGGCTCGCGCAGCGGATCATCTCGGGCGAGGTTCCGGACATTCTCCACGACAAGCGGCTGGTGGTGCTCGACCTGGCGATGATGGTCGCGGGCACGAAGTATCGCGGCCAGTTCGAGGAGCGCATCAAGGCGGTCATGAACGAGGTCCGGCGGGCCGGGAACGTCATCCTGTTCATCGACGAGCTGCACACGCTGGTCGGGGCGGGCGGCGCGGAGGGCGCGATCGACGCGTCCAACGTGCTCAAGCCCGCGCTGGCCCGCGGGGAGATCCAGTGCATCGGCGCGACGACGTTCGACGAGTACCGCAAGTACATCGAGAAGGATGCGGCGCTGGCGCGCCGCTTCCAGTCCATCCCGGTCGATCCGCCGAGCAACGAGCAGACGATCGAGATCATCAAGGGGCTGCGCGACAAGTACGAGCAGCACCACCGCGTGCAGATCACCGACGAGGCGATCAAGTCGGCGGTGGAGCTGGCGGGCCGGTACATCTCCGGCCGCGTGCAGCCGGACAAGTCGATCGACGTGATCGACGAGGCGGGTGCGCGTGTGCGGATCCGCTCGATGTCCAAGCCGCCGAACCTGGCGGACCTTGAGGGCGAGATCGAGCGGCTGACGGTCGAGAAGGACGAGGCCGTCAAGGCCGCGGACTACGAGAAGGCGGCCGAGCTGCGCGACAAGGCGGAGACGCTGCGCCGCGAGAAGGACACGATCCAGAAGCAGTGGCGCGACAAGACGAAGGAAGTGTCGGGCACGGTGGACGAGGAGGTCGTCGCGGAGGTCATCTCGAAGATGACGGGTGTTCCGCTCAAGCGGATGGACAAGGACGAGGCCAAGCGGCTGCTCGAGCTGGAGCAGGAGCTGCACAAGCGCGTCATCAGCCAGGACGAGGCGATCAAGGCGATCTCGAAGGCGATCCGGCGGGCCCGCGCGGGGCTGAAGGATCCGAAGCGTCCGATGGGGTCGTTCATCTTCTGCGGCCCGTCGGGCGTGGGCAAGACGCTGGTGGCCAAGACGCTCGCCGAGTTCATGTTCGGCGACGAGGAGGCCCTGATCACGCTGGACATGTCGGAGTACATGGAGAAGCACAACGTGTCGCGCCTGGTCGGCGCTCCTCCCGGCTATGTCGGGTACGAGGAGGGCGGCCAGCTCACCGAGCGTGTGCGCCGGCGGCCCTACAGCGTGATCCTGCTCGACGAGGTGGAGAAGGCTCACCCGGACGTGTTCAACATGCTCCTGCAGATCATGGAGGAGGGGCGGCTGACGGACTCGTTCGGGCGCAACGTGGACTTCCGCAACTGCATCCTGATCATGACCAGCAACATCGGGGCTGATCTGATCAAGGGCGGCGGCGGGTTCGGGTTCTCCAAGCGCACGGAGACGACGGACTTCGACAACATCAAGTCGATCCTCCTCAAGGAGATCGAGCGGTTCTTCCGGCCGGAGTTCATCAACCGTCTCGACGACGTGATCACCTTCCGCGCGCTGACCAAGGACAACCTGAACCAGATCGTGGATCTCGAGGTCTCCAAGGTCGCGTCGCGTCTGGCGCAGCAGGGCATCCACCTGGTGCTCGACGCGAAGGCGAAGGACTTCCTCATCGACAAGGGGTACAACCCCGACTTCGGTGCACGTCCTCTTCGCCGGGCCGTCGGGCAGTACATCGAGGACCCGCTTTCCGAAATGTTGCTCCAGGGCGATCTGAAGGCGCCGTGCAACATCACGGTCACGCTGAAGGACAATCCCGACGGAAAGCCGCAGGACCACCTGTACTTCAACTCGGAGCCTGCGCCGGTCGAGCCGGGAAAGCCCGCCACGTCGGCGCAGGCGAAGGTCGGAGGGAAGGCCTGATCGCGGTCTGAGTTAATCCACGTTTCATGTTGAGGCGACTTCGCGGACGCGAGTTATTCGCGAAAACCGGCGTCCACCAAGAATTTGGGGTTTTTTGTGCCCTGCGCTGTTGTGCCAGGGGCGAACTCGGTTAGATTGGGAGCATCAGCGTGGATGCGGCCGTGGACACACGGTCGTGAGGACGGAGAGTCATTGGAATCGCGATACGTTTCGCACGCGCAGTCAGGCCGCGAGTTTGGGCGCCGATGCGATTTTCGGGATTCGATGCTCCCGCGGGCTTCGCCATTCGGCCCGGAGTTGAGTTGGATGGCAGGTGGTAAGACGGCCTTTGCGGGCCGCGCTAAGGAGAGAGAGTGATGCGACGAACACTGTTTTCCATGATGCTCGCGGCGAGCCTGGGCATAGGCCTGGCGAGCGCCAACGCGATGGCGCAGTTCACGTTTACGGACCCGGGTCCGGTGAACTCCCAGGGAAGCGCCGGCGATGCGGGCAATGGCGTGCTGAACTACTTCTACGGCGGCGCGGACTTCCTCGCCAGCAGCGTGACGCTCAGCGGGACGCTGACCTCGAACTATTCGGGAACATACGCGAGCGAGGCGCACGTCCGGGTCATCGCGCCCAACGGCGACTACCGCGACGCGGGCGGGTTCACCTCGACGGGGAGCTACTCGACGCTCAACATCTCCAATGTTCTGCAAAGCTGGAGCCCCAACCTTGGCGGCACGTCGGCCGGCAACTGGCAGTTCCGGTTCTTCGAGTCGTACGTTGACAACGGCTCGGGCGCCGACTCGATCTGGACGAATCTTTCCGTCACGGTGAACGCGTACGTTCCGCCCGCTCCGCCCTCCAACGCCCAGGACCTCGGGCACCTCGCCGCGGGCGGAATGCTCATGGCGCAGAATCCGTACGTCGCCAACACGGTGCAGTGGTACAAGTTCACGCTGGATGCGGCGATTCCCGCGGGCGAGTTGTTCCGGGCGAACACGTTCGGCAACACCCTGACGGGCGGAACGTACGGCGCCGGCGACACCGAGATCGCCCTGTTCGATTCCGCGGGCAACGTGGTCGCGTCCAATGACGATGCGGGTTACCCCATCGTCGCGAGCGACGTGCAGTTGACCGGCGGTCTGGCGGCGGGCGACTACTGGATCGCGGCTTCCGCGTACAACCTCTCGTTCGGCTCGGGCTGGACGGCCAGCGCCTCCGACGCCGGCACCGTGACCGGCGATATCAAGATCACCATCACCCCGGCCCCCTCCAGCCTCGCGCTGCTCGGGTTCGGAGCCCTCGTCGGCGCCCGTCGCCGCCGTCGCTGAGCCCTGAAAAGCTCTCTGATTCTGTCCTCAAGCGGGGTCCGGCCGAGCCGGGCCCCGCTTTGTCTTTGGAGTGGAGGGGGCCAACGGGAACCGACCGCGCCGGATTCCGGTACCATTTCCGGCCCCAGGCTTGTGTGGGCTGGCATACCCGGAGCACCGATGCCCGTCGTCCTCAGGTGGTTTCTTCGTCTTGGCCCGCTGAACCCGATCGCCGTCCGGCTTGTGCAGGGCGGCTCGCGGCGGCGGCGGCACCTGTACATCCGGGCGATCTACCTCGGCGTGCTCATCCTCACGCTGCTGTATCTGCTGCTGACCAACGTCGGGCAGGGGAACCTGAACACGCGGGCGCTGGCGTCGGCCGCGGCGAGGTGTTTCGAGTGGGCCTCGTACCTGCAGATCGGGCTGATCTGCCTGCTTGCGCCGGTGTTCATGGCGGGGGCGATCGCGCAGGAGGCCAATCCGCGGACGTGGGACATCCTGCTGACGACGCCGATGAGCGCCGGGGAGATCGTGCTGGGGAACCTGTTCGGGCGGCTGTTCTTCATTCTGGCCCTGCTGTTCTCGAGCCTGCCGCTGTTCGCGCTGACGCAGTTGTTCGGGGGCGTGCCGAACACGACGATCTTCGAGTCGTATCTCATCGCCGCGTGCGCGGCGTTGTTCGTGGGGGCGCTGGCGATCGCGCTCTCGGTGAGCCGGCTGGTGGGCAAGCGGGCGGTGTTCACGTTCTACGTGGGCGTGGTGTCGTTCCTTGCCGTCACGTACGCCATCGACAAGATCGCGGGGACGTCGGGGTTCGTCTCGTACATGACGGCGATCAATCCGTTCCTGGCGTTGAAGAGCCTGGTGGATCCGACGCACTACAACCACTACCCGCAGGGCTCGCAGATCGGCGTGGCGGTCTGGTTCCTCGAGCAGCCGATCGCGACGTTCTGCGTGCTGTCCGCGGGGCTCAGCGTCGTGCTCATGGCCCTTTCCACGTTCACGGTCCGGCTCGGCGGGATCGCGGGCCTGGGCGGCCAGGGCGGGCGGGGCGGTGTTCCGTGGTATCGCCGGATGTTCGGTCTGGGGGCCAAGGGGGCGGAGTATCGCGCCCCTCGAAAGGTGTGGAACAACCCGATCGCGTGGCGCGAGGCCGCGGCCCGCAACGCGACGCTGGGCCGCATGGCCGCGCGATGGCTGTTCATCGTGATCGGGGCGATCTGGGGGATCGGCATCACGGCGTACTTCCACCTTCGGCCCTCGACGATGTTCGCGCCGGAGTATCGGGACATCGTGCTGTACACGGTCGTCGGCGAGCTCGTGGTCGTCGGGCTGGTGGCGTTGAACATGTCGGCCACCGCGGTCGCCCGTGAGCGGGAGGACGGGACGCTCGATCTGCTGCTGACGACGCCGATCACGCCCGCGGCGTATCTGGGGGGCAAGGTCCGCGGGATGATCGCGTACCTGCTGCCGCTGCTGGCGATCCCGATCGGCACGCTGCTGATCGCGGGCTTCTATGTCGCGCTGGTCGATGCCGGGCTCTTCCACCACCCGGCGCCGGCCGGGGCCGGCGGCGGTGATTCCGGCGTGATGCTGGTCCATCAACTGCGAACCCAGTACGGCCAATCGGGCGCCTCCACACTCCAGATCCCGGCGATTCTGCCCGAGGCGGGGATCATCCTCGGGGTGATCACGCTCCCGTTCATCGCTTTCTGCTGCATGGTCGGGCTGATGTGGTCGCTCAAGAGCAAGGGGTCGATCGGCTCCGTGGTCGCGACCGTGGGGATCGTGGGGGTCGTGGCCGGGAGCGTCGGCCTGTGCGCGTTCAAGAGCGGGTCGGGGATCGAGATCGTGGGCCCGGTGCTGGCGGCCTCGGGGCCGCTGACGGCCGCGTACAGCGGCGTGTATCCCGAGGACGCCTTGGACAGCACGCTCAACGCGCAGGGGCTCGCGACGGCGCGGATCGGCCTGTTCATCGGGGCGCTGATCTTCGGGGGAATATGGATCGCGGTGGTCTATGGCCTGCGGGCGAGCCTTGTGCACAACTTCGATATGACGGTGCGGCGTCTGGCAGGCACGGCCTGACGGGCGTGCGATAATCCGCACGTCGATGCCGACCTCTGCACCCGCTTCCGGTTCCGGTTCACCGCTGCTGTGGCGGTGGTGGTGGCTGCCGGTCGCGGTGCTTGCGCTGATCCTCGCGGTGCCGCGGATGTTCGGGGAGCACTGGCCCTCGGATGCGCCATACTACCAGGCGATCGCGACGGAGATGGCGCGAAGCGGGGGCGCGGCATGGTGGTCGCCGATGCAGGGAGACCTGCACTACTTCAACAAGCCGCCGCTCGCGTTCTGGGTGCACGGGGCGATGGTGGCGATGTTCGGGGACGCCGTGTGGGCGGCCAAGGCTCCCGAGGCGGCGTTCTATGTGATGACGTGCCTGCTGCTGGGCTGGCTGGCGTGCCGGCTGCATGGACCGGGCACGGGGATGCTCGCCGGATGTCTGCTGGCGCTGACGAGCGAGTGGGTCCGATGCGTGGGGAACTTCCGCCTCGAGTTCCTGCACACGCTGCTGCTGCTGGGCGCGGTCGCGTGCTGGGTGAGGGCGGTCGTTCGGG
>DASZWV010000473.1:0-8400 GCA_035546115.1 Phycisphaerales bacterium | reverse complement strand
CTTGTCGTTCTCATCGGTGACGGTGTACGACCCATCGGCGACGTCGATCGTCAGCGCCCACCATTCCTTCTCCCCGTTGCGCCGCAGCTTGAGCACGCATGTGCCAGACTGCGCCTTGTCCGTGCCGGTTGTCAAGTCCAGCGTCAGCGAGATGCGATAGTCGATATCGTCGTCGGGGTAGCCGAAACGCGACCCAATCTCGACCGGCGTGAACTCCGTCGTCAGATGCTCGTTCTGCGAGCCGCTCCCCGTGCCGGCGGAGGTGGACATCGCGATGCTGTACGCCATCATCGCCTGCTGCTCGAGCCAGCCGAACGCGAACTCGCCCGCCAAGATCACGAGCGCCGTCCACGCGATCAGCGCAAGCGAGAGCCCGCCGCGCAAGCGCACCGCCATCGGCACCGTTGAGATGCCCACCTTCGCGTACAACCCGCCGCACTCCGGGCACCGCGCGCCCGCTCCGACGCCCCCCGTGGCGGCTTCTCCGCCGCTCGTCACCGCGTAGCCGCATCCGCCACAAGAGGCTGCGCGGAACACATCCAGCGGGGCCCATAGCGCTCGCGCAATCACCCCGAGGCACAGCACGCCGAAGAGTGCGTACACGCCGTAATGGAGCCACGTCGAAATCTCGTACGAGAACCCCGGGAACATCATCGCAGCAGCATACCGATGAATGACCGCGGACGCAATCGCCCAGAGACCCGCGCGGTCATGGCCGCTCCGGGGACATCGGCCCGCACGAATGCGGCGGGCGCGGGTATCTTGTCGCCGGGCGATCACTGTTGCAGGAACGAGGAAGGCGAGCATGCCAGTTGCCTGCCCGCCGGGATCGCGCGACCCCGGCGCTCGCTTCGTTCGCGGCTCGTCTTGGCCTCGCGCTCCCGGGCTGCCCGCTGCGCGGCTATTCCCGCCCGATGGGCAGCACGTCCTTGGCTTCTCCCCTCACCCATGCCTGCACTCTCGGCCAGAAGACCTCCTTCATGAGGATCCTCAGGCAGGCGGCGAAGGGGATGGCGACGAGCAGGCCGTACACACCCGCGAGCGCGCCGCCCGCGATGGAGGCGAAGACGATCGTGGGCACGGAGAGTTCGGTGTGCTTGCCCTGGATCACCGGGTTGAGCAGGTAGTCGTCCAGCGCGTGGCCGCAGAAGTGGATCACCGGCGGAGCGAGGAGGATCCACCAGAACGAGTTGCCCTGGTCGAACAGGTTCGGCGCGACGATCGGGCCGTGCACGCCCGAGAGCCACAGCAGCAGCATCGCGATGGGAATCCCGATCATCTGCACGTAGGGCACGATGCAGAGCATCCCGATCACCGGCCCGAGCAGCAGGGGCATCGGCACGCCCGCGAGCCAGTAGGCCAGCGAGAAGTAGCCCATGAGGAGCAACGCGATGGTGACGCGGCCGCGGACGAAACCGGCGATCGCCCGATCCATCTGCGCGAGGATCTCCAGGGCCCGGCCGCGCTGCGCGTGCGGAATGAACGAATCCCCGAACTCCAGCACGCGGGCCCAAGCGGTGGACAAGAAGAAGAAGAAGAGCGCGGTGAGCACCGCCTGGAAGATGATCGAACCGATCGTCGCCGCGGTGGAGAACGCCGCCCGAGCCGCCGAGGCGCCCGAACTGGCGACGCGCTGGCCGAGGAAGGCGGAGAGGTCGGTCGCGTGCTCCTGCAGCCAGGCGATGCAGCGCTGGCCGAGCTCGCGCGCCTCGCGGCTGTCGAAGACATGACCGAACACGCTCGCTCCGCCCTGCCCCTGCGCATCGGAAAGCGGCTTGCCGCCTCCGGGGGCGGGCGGCTGGGGCTCGGGCGAGGGCGGCGGGGCCTTGTGCGCGGCGAGGGCGTCGCGGATCTTCAGCCAGCCCCCGGCGGGGACGGCGGCGCGGAGGGCCTCATCGTCGGGGGACTCCAGGGACTTCTGCACCTTGCCGGCGTCGGCGGCGAGCTCCGTCAAGGCCCGCGCCCCCTGCACGACCGCGAAGCCCGAGCCGATGACCAGCGGCACCGCGAAGAGCAGCACGAGGCCGACGATGATCCCGACCGCGGCCACGCGCCGCGAGCAGAGATTCCGCTTCCGCAGCCAGCGCACCAGCGGCTCGAAGAGATAGGCGAGCGCGAGGGCGAGGAGCAGGGGCACCGAGACGATGCGGATCTCGTAGCCGAGGTAGATCACGCCGATGATGGCGCAGATGACCATGAGGTCGCGGACCCACTGGATCTGCCAGAGGTGCAGGCGCGTCGCGGGCGTGTGGCCCGGGCGCGTGGGTGGCGGCGTCGGCACCGGGCAGGCGGGGACCGGGCTCGGCGGGAGAGCGGATGGGCCGGGGCCTTTGGGCGCGGGTCGCGGAGACTGGGGAGTGTCCGGCATGGCCGGATGGTACCGGCCGGGGCGCAGGCGGGAATGCGAACCGGGGTGGCCGCGGGGGATCAGCCGAGGGTCAGAGCGCCGAACGTCTCGGCGAAGTCGTACACGCCCTTGAAGTCTTCGATCGAGTCCCGGGTGCTGGCCCGGAGCTCCTTGCGGTCGATGAGGGCGTAGACGATGGTGCCGAAGTCGTCGGTGCGCTTCACGCCCCAGCGATCGAGCACGACGCCGGCGAGCAGGCCGTAGCGGTGCACGGCGAAATCACGCAGGCCCAGGCAGAGCTGCTGGCCGCTGATGTGGCGCGACTCATCGGACTGCTCGCACGCGGCGGGATCGGTGAGGGTGCTCTGCGTGAGCGGCGTGCGGTGGATCCGGCGGCCGGCGGACTTGCCCGGGCCGTGCATCAATTGCACGGTGTGGCGGACGCCCTCGCGAACGAACTCGAAGGCCTCGTCGGGGAACTGGGCCGCCCGCGAACGGATGGCCGGCCAATCCAAGCTGCTTCCGCTGTTCACGCACGCACTCCTGAACACATGCCCGCCGTCCGCGATCGTTCTGGCCGGCCTCGTCATGGAGCAGCCAGGGCACGGATGAAACGGGGATGAATGGTAGGTCGGCATCCCGCCGCGCGGGACGGACTCGCATCGGCCTTTTCACGGCTTTTTCCGCAGTGGAGCCGGGCGGCGGGTCCGGCGGGCGGGGTTGGGACGGGGCGCGCCGTTGACCACAGGGGCCCTGCTGACATGCCCCGAGCCCGAGATCAAGAACCTCATGGGCCTTTTCGCCCACGTTCCCGCGTAGTCGATCCCGATCCGGGGGGTGCGGAGGATCTCGCGCGGGCGAGGGAGCGCCAGGCCGGGGGCCGGCTCGGCGATGAACAGGGTGTCGCTCTCGGCCATGTCGAGGGCGTTGAGGGTGCGTGTGATGGCCAAGGCCTGGCAAAGGCGGGCCGGGCCGGAGCAGAGTTCGCGGTCGGGCGGGATTCGAAGGGCACGACGAGCCTTGCCGGGATGGACGCCGCGGAGGCGGCGCATGGTCTCGATCCCCGTGAGCGGCTCGAGGGCCCGCAGGAGGACCGCGTGCGGATCGCCGGTCTCGGCGCAGACCACGTTCATGCAGTAGTGCATGCCGTAGGTGAAGTAGACGTAGGCGGTGCCGGGGGCGTCGTACATCGCCTCGTTGCGCTCCGTGCGCCGGCCGCGATAGGCGTGCGATGCGGCGTCGCGGACGCCGCAGTAGGCCTCGGTCTCGACGATCCGGCCGGCGAGGAGCTCGCCGTCGAGCACGCGCACGAGGATGCGGCCGAGGAGCTTCTTCGCGAGCGTGACGGAACTCGCGGCGTAGTCCTCGCGCAGCCAACGCTTCCCGATGTTTGTGCCGGAACCGTTCACGACTGAGGACACCGAGAGCACCGAGGAATGCCGTGGGTTCAAAGCACGCTCTTTCCTTCTCAGTGTCCTCGGTGCTCTCGGTGGCGAGGGTTTTTACGCGTACGCGTGCAACCCGGGGAGGATGAGATTCACGCCGAAGTACGTCCAGAGCATCACGATGAAGCCGAGCACGCTCAGCCAGGCCGTGACCAACGCGCGGTTCCTGATCTGCGCGAAGCGGATGTGGATGACCACGAGGTAGACCAGCCACGTGACCAGCGCCCAAAGCTCCTTGGGGTCAAAGGCCCACCATCGGCCCCAGGAGTGATCCGCCCACCACGCGCCGAGCAGGATGCCCACGCCCAGGGCCCAGAAGGCGAGTTGCAGGATGATCATCTGCGACTTGTCCAGATCGTGCAGCACGCGGGCCGTGCCGTGGGGCGTGTTCTCGCCGATGTTCAGGGCGGTCGCGGAGAGCTCGGCCATCGTCTCCTCATCGGGCTCGGAGGGCGGCGAGACGGTCACGCCGCCGCCGCCCGCGATCGCGAGCCTGGGCGATTTGGCGGGCGCGGCGATCCGGCCGCGCAGCTTGGCCGCGTAGTACGTGCCGAGGTAGAAGAGGCTCACCATGAAGCCCAGCGAGATGAGGCCGTAGGAGACGAGGACGGTGGTGACGTGGTACTTCAGCAGCACGCTCGTGTTCAGGATCGGCGCCTCGCGCTCGACCTGCACGCCGGGGATGCCCGTCTGTGTGGCGGTGATGAGGACCATGAAGCCGACGCCGGCCGCGGCCGCTCCGAAGAGCCATTGCCGCCGGATGAGCATGATGCTCGTGCCGACCAGGCCGGCGAAGAGGCTCAGGCCGGTCATCGACTCGAACTGGTTCTGGATCGCGAAGCGCTCGGCGATTATGCACCGGCTGATGAAGCCGAAGCCGTGCATGGCGAGCGCGGTGAAGAGCGTGCCGACGCCGACGTACACGAGCCACTTGCGGCCCGTGCCGAAGGCGAGCAGGAGCGTGAGCAGCGCGAGGGCGTAGAGCCAGTAGCCCCACTCGAAGGCATTCACACGGTTGTAGAGGGCCTCGAGCGTGCGCCTGGTTGTTGGATACTGCGAGGCGTTGATCTTCGGGAGTTCGGCGGCCAGCACCTTGATCGCGGCGTTCACCTTCGCCGCATCGCCCGCCCGCCACGCCTGGCCCATCTCGCGCACGGCCTTGCCCGCGGGCGAGTCGGGCGGGAGCTTCTCGAGGTGCGACCACTTGCGGTCGGGGGAGGTCGAGGCGACCATGCGCAGGTTCTTCCACGAGTGCTGGAACATGAGCAGCTCGGAGCGGACCTTGTCGATCGGGCGGGCGAACTCGGGCCTTGGGCCGTACTTCTCGATCACCTCGTCGAAGGTGGTGACCGGGCGGTCGCCCTCGGTCCCTTGGACCTCGAGGATCTTCGCGGGCTTGAGGCGGCCGATGCGCTTCCACCACTCGTGCTCGGCCGGGTTCGGGTACATGCGGTCCAGCAGCGCCTCGCGCAGCGGCAGGTACTCGACGTAGATCAGCGGCTTGTCCACGTAATAGCCGGGATCGATGATGAGATCGAGGTAGGTGAACAGCGGGTCGTAGTGGACGTTCTTCGCGTACGTCGGGTTCTTGGGGTCGACCTTGAAGTCGACATAGTCCTTGCGGCCGAGGATCTGCGAGACCGACTCGCGCGCGAGCGTGTCGAGGATCTTGATGCGGTCGTTGTGGTTGACGGCGAGGTCGCGCAGCGGGCTCAGATCAACGGCCTCGGCGAACTTTCGCTTCGCGTCGATGGAGTCGAACTTCGTTGGAACCGGCGCGCCGAACGGGTTGACCTGGGGTTCCTCATCCTCGATGCCCGACGGTCGCGGCTGGGCGTTGCCGGCGGGGGCGGTTTGTGCCACGGCAGTCGCTGAACATACTGTGAGAAGCAGTACACAGAGGGCGCCGAGGCCGTACTCAGAGAGCACAGAGAAGACCCAGGGCATCCCGCTTAGTTCTCCATGCGGTCTTCGTGCACCCCGTGTACTGATTCGTGTCCGCATACAAAGTCGATTCATGATTCAGCTCCCACCCTTTCAGAGGTTTCCGCCCTGGATGCACCGACCGTTCCATTGGCGTGCGGCACTCCCCCACTCTCGGCCGCGAGCCTTGACTGGATCCTTCGCTTCTGCCGCTTCATGAGCCACGGCTTGAGGTAGAAGGCCCAGGGGATGCCGACGCTCATCATCACCGCGCCCGCCGCGATGATGTAGATGCCCGGGTTGTTGCCCACGCCGAGGATCGTGAAGCGCGCCATGGGCCGCTTGAGCTGTCCGGCCGCGACCATCGCCTCGGTCTGCCGCCATCCGGCCTGGTCCCATCCGGCCTGGGCGAACTTGTACTGGTTGGGCGCGATGACGCTCATGAGCCTGCCCAGGATGCGCCCGAGCGCTGGCATGCCCTCCGGTGCGACGTACGGCGTGACGATCAGCAGCGGATTGTTCAGGCTCGTCTGGCGGACCTCGCCCTGGGTGTTGGCGGGGTCGTCCCAGCGCGGCGTCACCACCACCTCGGATTTGTAGTCCTGGGGCGTGGTCGAGTTCGGGTACGGCGTCATCTGGAAGTCCTTGAGCCGCACCGTCATCGGCGGCCAGAACTCGTGGCGGTGGCGGCCGAACATCACGTGCACGATACGGCCGTCGGAGAGGACGATCTGGCGCGGTCGCGACTCGACGTCGAGGTACTGGCTGAACGGGATCCAGTGCACGCTCGCCGTGCCGAACTTGTCGCGGACCTCCAGCGCGATCGCGCTCTCGTCGTGCTTGCCGATCTTGTCGCGCTCGCGCTCGCGCTCCGGCGTGACCCGCGGCGTCTCGATGGCGACCGCCCTCTCCAGCCGCTCGCCGAGCCTGATGCTCGCGACGGGGGCGATCGGCACCTCGTCGCCGAGCTTCATGTGCTCCTTCACGACGGGGGGTCCGCCCGGGGCGCGTACGATGCAGCGCACGGAGCCGTCGGGACGCTCATCGAAGACGGCCTGCAGCTTCGAGGCGTCGATGTACGTGATCCGCAGCGCGGGGTCGGCGTCGCGGCGCTTCGGCATGGCGCTCGGCGGCGATCCACCGTCGGGATCGACCATGTCCTGGCTGATCTCCGGGAAGCGCGAATAGACCCAGCGGTCGTAGGCCGGGGGAGCCTTGCCGCCGGCATCCTTCGGGGGCGTGACGTGGATGATCGCCAGGCTCGAGTCGGCGCCCTGATAGCCCTTGGTCACGATGGGCATCGGCGGCTGGGCCATGAGCGAACGCACGAGCAGCGTGTAGCCCGTGTCGCCGACGGCGATCGTCTTCTCCGGCTGCACGGCGTACACGGCCTTGAAGCCGCTCGCGGGGTGCTCGACGAGGATCGCCTGCGTGGCGCCGCTCGGCAGGTCGCTGCGCAGGGCTTCCCAGCGCGATTCGGGCATGCCGATCGTGTACTCGAGATCCACAAGCGAGGAATCGACGCGGCTGGCCGGGATGTCCGGGGCGAGCTGCCACACCTGCTTCGGGCGCGTGCCGTTCGGGAGGTCCTGGGAGAGCACGAGCTCGAGGCTGCGTAGACGCGTCGGCTTCATCCCCGCCGCGCCCGGACCGACCTTGTCGGCCGCGACCCACGCCGGCTCGAGCGAGCAGTAGTTGGCGTAGCCGACGATGCGGAAGTGCACGTCGGGATCCACCAGCCCGGGATTCTCCGGCGTGGCGCCCGTGTAGTCGGGGATGGGGATGTCAAGCGGAGGGAGCGATTCGCTCTCCGCGGCCGGCCCTCTGGGGAGCACATCGAGGTTGTAGTCGTTGTACCGCGGGATGTGGCTCAGCGGGCGCTCCTCCCACCCGGAGCGCGGCTCACGCGTCACCCAGAGGGCGACGCGCGTGTTGTCGTAGAAGCCGTTTTCGGGCTTTCCGGGGAACGGATTGCCATCCGCATCGGTCTCCTCGGACGAGAGCAGGATCATGTCGCCTTCCTGCTTGTGGGTCGTGTAGTAGATGCTGCCGAGGGCGATGGTCACGATGCCGCTGTGCACCGTGAGCACGCCGATCCGCGGGAAGGTGAACTCGATGCGCCGGATGGTCGCCACGACGAGATTGGTCACGAACAGGATGAGCACCACCCGGAGCGGCCACCACGAATAGAACTCCAGTTCGCTCATCTCCATGCCGGGCAGGCGGCGCACCTGCACCGACTGGTACTTGTCTATGAACGGGCCGAAGAACCGCAGCCCCGAGCCGGTCAGGGGGTCGTAGCGCAGGTGCGGCCACACCCCGACCCACCACACGTAGCCCGCGGCCGCGCACAGCAAGATGGTCCCCAGGATGCCGACCAGGACGCGAGGCGATCGCCCGACGCCGTGGGTGCGCATGAAACGCGCGATGACCCAGATCGGCAACAGGCTTCCGATCGCCACCACCAGAACAAACGACAGCCCATCCACCAGAAGCGTCGGGATTTTCGCGAGAAGCCCGATCGGAACGCTCGCCAGAATGCCGTAGGTGGCGACGAGGGCCAGCAGCACGACCGCGGTGGAAATCCAGCTGAACAACCTCAGCAGCACCTTGACCGGCCAGAGCACGCCGGTCAGATGCCGGTCGTCCCATCGCTGACTGCGAACCCATTTGGCGCTCATGAAC
>DASZWV010000472.1:0-2523 GCA_035546115.1 Phycisphaerales bacterium | reverse complement strand
TTGAGCGCGGCGAACATGAACGGGCCGGTTCCGGTTGTGGTCGCGCCGCTGGGAGCAGGTGCGTGGATCGCCAGAGCGACGAAGTTGGAGAACATGACAACGAAGGAGAGGGTGGACGCCAGAAGCGTAAATGGCCAACCGGTCGCGCCACCAAATCGTTCGACGACCTGCACCAGAAGCCAGCAGACGCCGAAGGAAATGAAGAATCGAAGGAGGAGATGGAACGCCACGGTGGGGAAGAACGCGGCGAGAAAGCCCAATGCCGCGGCAAGCAGCAGCGCGGCCGCGGAACCTGCCGCGACAGCTTTGAGCAATCCCCGGCCCAACGACCATCTGGGGGGCTGGCCGTGATCGCTCATCGTCGGCGCAGTCTACCCGATCCGTTGCTTGCCGCCCATGTACGGGCGGAGGGCCGGCGGGATGGTGACCGTCCCATCCGCGTTCTGCCACATCTCCAGGATCGGGATCAGCACCCGCGGCGAGGCGATCACCGTGTTGTTCAGCGAATGGCAGAACGCCGTCGTCCCCTTGCCGCCTTCGCCGCCTTGGCGGTACCGCATGTTCAGCCGGCGGCACTGATAGTCATACAGGCGCGACGCCGAGTGCGTCTCCCCATAGGCCCCCGTCGGCCCCGCCTTGGTCATCTCGCCGCGCCCGGGCATCCAAGACTCGATGTCGATCATGTCCGCGTTCTTCACGCCCAGGTCGCCCGTGCAGCACTGCAGCAGCCGGTACGGCAGCCCCAGCCCCTGCAAGAGCGTCTCCACGTACCCGATCATCGTCTTGTGCCACTGGCGGCTCTCCGCCTCATCCGCCTTGCAGATCACCACCTGCTCCACCTTGTCGAACTGGTGGATGCGGTACAGCCCCGCCGTGTCCTTTCCCGCCGCCCCCGCCTCGCGCCGGAAGCACGTGCTCACGGTCGTGAATTTCAGCGGCAGCGCCGCCTCGTCCAGGATCTCTCCCTCGTGAACGCCCATCAGGCCCACCTCGCCCGTGCCGGTGAGGAACAGGTCTGCTCCCCCGCCGCGCTTGGATTCCTCGATGTGGTACGCCTGCTCGCGCCCGGCGGGAAAGAACCCCGTCCCCACCATGCACGACTCCTTCACCAGCACGGGCACGCTCATCGCCCTGAACCCGTTCTTGAGCGTCATGAAGTCGTACGCGTATCGGAGCACCGCGTTGTGCAGCAGCATCCCATCGCCCGTGAGCACGTAGCTCCGCGTCCCCGCCATCTTCACGCCGCGAGCGAAGTCCGCCAGCCCGAGCTTCTCGACCAGTTCCAGGTGCGTTCTGGGCTTGAACCCGCGCTGGGCCTCGAAGGGCTTGCTCGTGTCGAACGCCGCGCCGCCGGGCGAACCCTCCCCGCCCGCCGGGTTCCACCGCCGGATCTCCACGTTGTCCTCCGACGTCTTCCCCACCGGCACATCCGGATCGGGCGGGAGCGGCACCGTCAGCAGGATCGCGTTCAGATCCGGATCGATCAGCGCGATCTTCCCCTCCAGCACCCCGATCTTCTCCTTCAGCGCGCTCGGGCGCGCCATCACCTCGGCCAGTTCCTTCTCGAGTCGGGCCTTCTCCTCCCCGGTCGCCTTGACCATCTGCCCCTTGAGCTTGCCGATCTGCGGCCCGATCTCCTTCTCGATCCCGCGTTGCTGGGCCCGAAGCTGCTCCTGCTCGGTCAAAAACGCCCGCCGCTGCGAGTCCAGCTCCAGCAGGCGGTCCAGATCCACGGCCATGCCCTTCTTCTGGCAGCCGTCTCGATACTTCCCGGGGTTGTCGCGAAGGTCCTTCAGGTCGATCATGGGGCGGGAGTGTACGACCCCACCCCGGCGGCCATTCCCGGTGCTCCGCCGCGCTCCGACTTCCTTCAATCCCCGCAATCTCCCCCCGATCCGTTCGTACAATACCCGTTGCCCCCGCGGATTCGGCCCATCCGAAATCCGACGCCCCGCATCCCACATCGCAATGCCCGTCTACCAACTCATCCCCCAGAACTCCGACGTTCCCTCCCTCACCATCGGCGAGAAGCCCATCACCATCGGCCGCTCCCCGGAGAACGTCCTCGCCCTCGACGACACCCTCCTCTCCCGGTTCCACTGCGTCATCGAGCCCGCCCCCGCCCGCGCCACCAACGGCCAGACGCTCGCGGTCGACGAGATCGGCGACGCCGAGGCCGCCACCTTCCACCTCCGCGATCTCGGCTCACGCAACGGCACCCGCCTCAACGGCGTCAAGGTCACCGACGCTCCCCTCCGCCCCGGCGACATCATCAAGCTCGGCTCCTACTCCTTCGTCGTCCAGGCCGAGGACACCCTCAAGGAGCGCCAGGCCTTCGCCCGCGAGATGGCCGACGCCTCGAAAGCCGTCTGGGTCACCGACCTGGAGGAGATGATCAACTCCATCCCCCCGCGCAATGAAGGGGCCGACGACGCTCCGGAAATGATCGACGGCCGTGGCAAGGCCTCCGCCGCACTCGCCGGCGGCGGCGAGGGCGCCCGCGCCGTCCGTCTCCTGCTTGTC
>DASZWV010000471.1:0-4447 GCA_035546115.1 Phycisphaerales bacterium | reverse complement strand
CGGCGCCCATCGATCCCACGATCGGCGCGACGTACTTCGCCCAGGGTCAGTTCGTCGATGTGTACCGCTTCCGTTACACGCCCTCGAACTTCTCGGCTCGTGCCCTCGTCCTCACTCTCGCCAACCCCGCGGCCCAGGTCTTCAACCAGTTCCTCTACAACAACAGCGCGTGGGGCCCGCAGGCCACCACCGTCGATGCGGGCAACGTCTCGGTGACCCCGCTCACGGTGCAGGTCACCCCCGCTCCGGCCTCGGCCGCGCTCCTCGGCCTCGGCGGCCTGGTCGCCGCCCGCCGCCGGCGCATCGCCAAGTAAGTCTCGATCTTCAGCTCCTTCGTCCAGAAGCGCTCGAAGAAAGATGAAACCAAGCAGGCTCCGGCTCACGCCGGGGCCTGTTTTGTTTTGCGCGTCCGGGATGCACGCCCCCAACGCATCCACGGCTCACCGAGAAGACGCCCAAGCCGGCGAGTCGAGCCCTCGATGCGGCGCAATCACATCCCCACAATTATGGGATTCCGGCCTCGTTTTCATTGGTTCGTGGAGCCCCGATCTGGTAGTTTGGCCATCGGCGCGGTCCTCTCTCCCGCGCCAGAGGTCGAACATGCTGAAGCAAGCCGTGTGCGCCGCCTGCGCCCTGACGGGCGCGGCCGGAGTGTCGTTCGGGTCCAATATCGAGTTGCGTCTGGCGGAGCAGTCCGGCCAGGTCATTGCCAGTCCGTCCGACGCCGTGCTCGACTTCGCCATCCAGGGCCGTGTCACCGGCGGCGGTGGTCTGGCCAGTTGGTACTTCGACAGCGTGCAACTGGTCAACGACCTCGAGTCGCAGGCCGTCCTCTCGCGCTTGCGGATCAGCAACCCCGACGGCACGTACTACACGGGAATCCCCACGATCCTGAGCACGATCGGCCAGGGCGGAGTCGCCGCGCAGTACGCGTTTCTTCCGAACCTCTCCAGCGGTTTCAACGGCCTGATCAACATGAGCGGTGGGCCGTTCACGAACGGGCCGGACAACGAGATCGGAACACCCAGCGGCTTCGCGGGCGGCCAGTTCCTTCTGAACACGCCGGGGGTGGACACCGACGGCGATGGACGGCCAGACTCGGTCCCGGCGCCGGCAACCTCCGGCGCGCTCTCCACCTCGATCATGCAGGAGTATTTCGGACAGGACCAGTTCGTTGACCTGTACCGGTTCGGGGTGGCCTTCACGGACCTCACGCCTCGTTTCGTGACCATCCGCCTGAACGGGGCACTCGCTCGCTCATTCACGGAGGTCAACCTGAGCGCGGACACCGCTCTCTGGGGAGTGACTCAGCAGCCTGTCGGTTCCGACACGGTGGGTACCACCGAGTTTGTCGTGGAGGTGGTTCCGGCCCCCGGTGTGGGAACCTTGACGGCGCTGAGCGCGGCCGGGGTGCTGGTGCGTCGCCGGCGTGTCGTTCGGTAAGCCGCTGCTGCCGCGATGATTAGGGAATTCCGTGGACCCGACCTGGGGCCTTCCTTTGGTCGGTCTTTACACATCATTAGCGCGGTGTTCGCGACATCATCGGGGCAGCCATGGGATGATTCTCAGGGCACCAAGCGGCCTCCTGGGGGAGGCAAAGGAGTATCCGATGAAGCGGCTCATGGCGATCATGGCGGGAGTGGTGGTGGGTGTCGGCCTTACGGCGGCCTCGCAGGCCAGCGCGGAGTCCGATGTCCGTCTGACAGGGGCCGGCGCGACGTTTCCGGCGCCGCTCTACAAGAAGTGGGTCGTCGACTTTGAGAAGGCTCCGGGCGGCCAGAACGCCAGGATCGACTACAACAGCATCGGCTCCGGCGGCGGCGTCAAGGGCATCACGGACAAGACCGTCGCCTTCGGCGCTTCCGACGCCCCGCTGAACAAGAAGGAGATCGCGGCCCTCGGCGGCCCCGAGGCCATCGTGCAGGTGCCCTCGTGCGCCGGCGCCGTGGTGCCCGCGTTCAACCTGCCCGGCGTGACCGGCGAGGTGAAGTTCACCGGCGAACTCATGGCCAAGATCTTCCAGGGCAAGATCGCCAAGTGGAACGATCCGGCGATCGAGCACCTCAACCCGGGCATCAAGTTCCCCAACCTGAACATCACCCCCGCTTGGCGCTCCGACGGCTCGGGCACGAACTACGTGTTCACGAACTACCTCGCGACCCAGAGCGAGGACTTCAAGAGCACCATCGGCACCGGCAAGCAGGTTCAGTGGCCCACCGGCCAGGGCGGCAAGGGCAACGAGGGCGTCGCCGCGATCGTCCAGCAGACCCCCGGGGCGCTCGGATACATCGAGGTGAACTACGCCAACGCCAACAAGATCGCCTACGGGAGCGTGAAGAACAGAGCGGGCAAGTTCGTCAAGGCGACCACCGACGCGGTTTCCGCGGCGGGATCCGCGGCCGCGGCGCACTTCAAGGGCACCGTGCTCGCGGCCGACCTGTGGAATCAGCCGGGCGAGGATGCGTACCCGATCGCGGCGTTCACGTATCTGATCGTCTACAAGGACCTGAACAACCTGAAGTCGATGGACGAGGCCAAGGCCCTGACCACGTTCCTGCACTGGGCGGTGACGAGCGGGCAGTCCACGGCGCGCGAGCTGGACTACGCCCCGCTCTCGCCCGAGGTGCAGAAGAAGGTCATCGAGGCTCTCGACACGATCACCTACCAGGGCAAGCCGGTGAAGTGAGCGGCGCATGAAGCGCATGGGCGACGCCATCCTCGGGGCGCTGGCACGCGGCGCGGCCGTGACGGTGGTGCTCATGCTCGCCGTGCTCGTGGGCGTCCTGCTGGTGCGCTCGATCCCGAGCCTTCGCGTGTTCGGGCCGGGCTTCTTCGTCTCCAGCGCGTGGCGGCCCAACGAGATCGAGCGCCCCGTCAAGGACGCCTCCGGCAAGGTCGTGATCGAGGACGGCGAGGTCAAGACCGAGACGGTGCCGCCCGAGTTCGGGGCCCTCCCGGTCATCTATGGCACGGCGGTGACCTCGGTCATCGCCCTGCTCTTTGCCGTGCCGCTGAGCCTGGGAACGGCGCTGTTCATCGTGCGCGTCGCCCCCAGGCTCCGCGTCGCGGCGCCGGTGTCGTTCCTGGTGGAGTTTCTGGCGTCGATCCCGAGCATCGCGTACGGGATCTGGGGGCTGTTCGTGCTCGCGCCCTTTCTGCGCGACTACGTCGAGCCCCCGCTCTCCCGCCTGTTCATGGCCGTGCCGGGTCTGGGCTGGCTTGCCTCGGAGACGATCCGGAGCGCGGGCGGCCAGACGATCGCCAAGCCGCTTCCGCTCACCGGGCGAGACCTGTTGTGCGGCGGGCTCATCCTGGGGATCATGATCCTTCCGATCATCACGGCGGTCAGCCGCGACGTGCTGCGGACGGTCCCGCGAGGGCAGATCGAGGGCACCCTCGCCCTCGGGGCGACGTGGTGGCAGTCGTGCGTGGCGATGCTCCGGTACAGCCGCGCGGGGCTCTTCGGGGCGATCATGCTCGGCCTCGCCCGCGCCGCGGGCGAAACGATGGCCGTCGCCATGGTGATCGGCAACAACAACCAGCTGGTCCCAAGCCCATTCGCCCCCGCGCAGACGATGTCGAGCCTCCTGGCCAACGAGTTCGCGGAGGCGGGCAGAGGGCTTCACACCTCGGCGCTGCTGGAGGTCGCGCTGATCCTGCTGGTCATGTCGCTGGTGTTCAACATCATCGCGAGATGGCTCGTGGTTGGCAAGGGCGCGAGAACGGCGGCCTCCGCATGAGCAGCATCGCATCCAGCCTGGCATTGGACGATCGGGCGCCCGGCCCGGAGTCGCGGTTCGCCCTCCGGCGTCTGCGAAGCTCGGCCATGTTCTGGGGATGCGCGGCCGCGACACTGGCGGTCATCGCGATCCTCATCGTCGTCATGGGCTACCTGATCGTGCTCGGCGCCCCGGGCATCACCTGGTCGCTGTTCACGCAGGACCCCACGGGAGACCCGCAGGCGCCCGGCGGGCTGCGCCACGCGATCGTGGGAACACTGGAACTGCTCGCGCTCTCGGGCATCGTCGGCGTGCCGATGGGGATGCTCGCCGGGGTCTATCTCTCGGAATACTCGCGCACGGGCCGGGGCTACTTCGGTCGCGTGGTCCGGTTCGTGTCGGATGTGCTCGCGGGCGTGCCGAGCATCGTCGTCGGAATCCTGGGCTACGAGCTGGTCGTCGTGCCGATGGGGCATCACAGCGGGTGGTCGGGCGCACTGGCACTCGGGTTCATCATGGTGCCGATCATCGCCCGCACGACGGAAGAGATGCTGCGGCTCGTGCCCGACTCGTACCGTGCCGGCTCGCTCGCGCTCGGCGCGACGAAGTCGCAGACGATCATGCGCGTCGTGCTGCCCGCCGCGACGGGGAGCCTCGTGACGGGCGTCATGCTCGCGCTGGCCCGCGTCGCCGGCGAAACGGCGCCGCTCCTGTTCACGGCGATGGGA
>DASZWV010000470.1:0-2946 GCA_035546115.1 Phycisphaerales bacterium | reverse complement strand
TGGACCGGGCCACGGCGCGCGGCCGGCGCGGGAGCGGGCAGGTCCTGGGGCGCCGCGAACTCGGAATCGCGGATCGCGCCGGACGCCGGGGCTGCCTGCGGCGCCTGCGGGCTCGGGGCCGGAGCCGCCCGATCGATCTCGCCCGCGATCTGATCGAGCATCGAATCCTCCGCGAGGGCCTCGTCGAGGCTCGCGAGGGCGGGACCGGCCGGCGCTGGTTCTGATGATGGTGCGGGCGCGGGGGCGGCGGACGCCGCGTACGGGCGCGCGGGCGCCGCGCTCGCGCCCGCATCGGGCGCGGAGAGCAGCCCATCGACGGCGGCGTCGAGATCCGAGGGCGGGACAGTCTGTGCCGACTGGTCGCTCATGGTGGGGAGCAGCGTCCCGGGGGCGGACGGAGAGCCCGGAAGATCATCGGTGAGGCTCGGACCGGACTCAAGCCCGACACGCCGGACGGAGGCCGAAAATCGGCGCAATCTCCCGGAAATGACCGGGATTATCAGCGGGAGATCGCAAAATGCCCGCTCGGCTCGCCTTGGCAAGCATTGTGCATGCACCGAATCCTGGTGGATGGCATTTCGAGCGCGGCGGGGGATCTCGTGACGATCGGGGGCGATGAGGCCCACCATGCGCTGCGCGTGAAGCGGATCCGCGAGGGCGAGCGGGTGGAGTTGCTGGATGGGCGGGGCGGCGTGGCGAGCGGCGCGGTGGCCGCGACAACCAAGCGCGAGTTGAGCGTGCGGATCGAGGAAGTGCGCCGCGTGCCGGCGATATCGCCGCGGGTGGAGGTGTGGTCGGCCGTGCCGAAGGGACCGCGGCTGGACGACATGATCGACCAGCTCGCACAGGTGGGCGTGGCGTTGTGGCGGCCGCTGGACACCGAGCGCGGGGTCGTCGAGCCGCGCGAGGCGAAGCTGGAGCGGATCGGGCGGATCGCGGCCGAGGCGAGCAAGCAGTGCGGGCGGGCGTGGGTGATGGAGATCGGCGGGCGGGCAAGCGTGGCGGAGGCCCTGCGGGCGGCGCCCGGCGTGGCGATCGTGATGGCGGATGCGTCGGGATCACCGTGGCGACCCGGCCACTCCGCCGCGGGCGTTGTTCGCGTGCTCATCGGACCCGAGGGCGGCTGGACGGAATCGGAGCTTCGCGCGGCCGGGGATGCCGGTGCCCTCGTCGCCCGATTCGGGCCGCACGTGATGCGGATCGAGACGGCGACGGTCGTCGCGGCCGGTGCAGTTCTTGCACAGGCGGGCGAAGCGACCGCGCGGGGCGATGCCGGTATACATTGATGTCCATCGCGAGGAGCCGACCATGATGAAGAGCCTGTGTTTCTCCGGAATCGCCGCGTGCCTGGTTGCCTGTCCCGTTCTGGCCCAGCCCGGCGCGGCGCCGCTCTCTCCGGCGGCCCAGAAGCTCGCCGAGCAGGTGCGCGAGACGCAGAAGCAGGTCGCGGCCCAGACGCGGGATGTGGAGGTGCGGGCCCACGCCGAGGACATGATCGCCAGAGCGGAGAGGTATCTGCGGTCGCGCCAGGACAAGGCGACGGGCGGGTGGTGCGTGCCGACGGTGACGAAGGAGGGCGTGTCGGGGCCGCTGTTCCCGGCGTTCACGGCGCTGGTGGTCGATGGGCTGATGATGAACCCGAAGGCCGACCCGGAGAAGGACCCGACGATCGCGGCGGGCGTGAAGTTCCTGCTCGATCACCAGCAGCCCGACGGCGGGATCTACGAGCGCGACCTGCCGCAGTACAACACATCGCTCGCGGTGAGCGCGCTGAGCAAGGTGCACACGGCCCGGGCGCGCGAGGCGGTGGAGAGGGGCGTGCGGTTCCTCAAGAGCATCCAGTGGGGCGAGGGGGCGGACCCGAGCGTCGGCGGGAAGGAGGCGGCCAAGAAGGTCGGGCGGGATCATCCGTACTACGGGGGCGTCGGGTACGGCAAGAACAGCCGGCCGGACAACAGCAACCTGTCGATGTTCCTGCAGGCGCTGGAGGATGCTGGCGTGTCGCCCGAGGACGATGCGGTGAAGCGGGCGGTGGTGTTCCTGCAGCGCACGCAGATGGACGATCGCGTGAACGACATGAAGTTCGCCAAGGGCTCGCGCCAGGGCGGGTTCGTGTACTCGACGGTCGAGGACGCCCAGTCCATGGAGGAACGGTCGGGCTCGAGCGAGGCGGGGACGATGGAGGAGACGCTGAGCGACGGAACGACGGCGAGCCGGCTGCGGTGCTATGGGAGCATGACGTACGCGGGGTTCAAGAGCTACATCTACGCGGAAATTCCAAAGACCGATCCGCGGATGCAGTACGCCTATGACTGGATCCGGCGGAACTACACGGTGGATGAGAACCCGGGGATCGGCTCGAGCGGGCAGTACTACTACTACGTGATCTTCGCGCGGGCGCTGCGAGCCTGGGGCGAGCCGACGATCAGGACGCTCAACGCGAAGAACGAGCCGACGGGGCAGGAGCGGAACTGGCGCGCCGAGCTCGTCGAGAAGCTCGCCGGCATGCAGAACGAGGATGGGAGCTTCAAGAGCGTGTCGAAGCGGTGGATGGAGGGGAATCCGGACCTGATCACGGCGTACGCGGTGATTGCGCTGCGGCAGGCGATGGAGTGAGGTTGGGTGCGGGGAGGCTCACGCGGGAGGGCGGGCGGCCTGCTGGAAATCGGCCGTTTGGGACCCCGGACATGCACCTCCCCTATCATTCCCCGATGCGGGATGCGGACTTCGTCAAAGTTGCCAAGGCCCTTGCCGACGCCACGCGGCATCGGATGCTGCTTGAGCTTCGCGCGGCGGGGGAGCTCACGTGCTCTCAGATCTGCGAGAAGTTTCCGCAGAGCCAGCCGACCATCAGCCACCACATCAAGGCGCTCGCGGAGGCCGGCCTGGTGAAGTGCCGCAAGGAGGGGCAGTTCCACGTGATCAGCGTGGATGAGGAGCTGCTGG
>DASZWV010000469.1:0-14356 GCA_035546115.1 Phycisphaerales bacterium | reverse complement strand
CACGCTGAGGGTCGTCATCGCCGAGGCGATCCAGTGCGGCATGTTCTTGAGGGTGCCTTCCTCCGCCAGGCGCGGCAGGGTCATCACCGCGGGATAGAGCGGGATCAGCAGGGCCCCCCAGCCGTTGGGCACCGCCAGGCGCGAGCGCATCAGGTTCACGAAGACCAGCGCGCTCACCGCCGGCAGCAGCATGACGAAGTAGTGCCGGTGGCACATGGGCGCGGCCATGAGCATCACGCACATGAACATCCCGATGCGCAGCGTGATCTCTACCGTGGAGTCCCGCGCGGGCTCCATCCATGCCCGGAGCGACCGCCGTCCGATCCACACCGTCGCGAACGTCAGCCCCAGCCCGACCGCGAGGTGCACGATCTTCACCCACGCGGCCGGCTCGGCGGGGCGCTGGCCGCGGGGCGTCGCGATGTTGACGAGGTTGTGCAGCGAGCCCTGGATCGAGAGGTTGTCGGTGTCCTCGAACCCGGACCCGGCCTGCAGCCGGTCCTTGGTGCCGAGCACGCCCGCCAGCAGCACGCGCTCCCCCCACTCGCGGGTGAGTTCGTACGCCCGCGCGGGCCCGTAGCACACGACCGGCACGGCCGCCATCATCACCACGCCGCACGCGAGGTAGCCCGCGATCGCCCGCGAACCGCGCCGGGTCAGCACATCAAAGACCAGGATCCCCGGAAGCACCTTGATGCACGCCGCGAGCGACACGAGGAACCCGCCCCAGAACCACCTCGCTCGCGCGAGGAGGCAGATCCCGACGCTCACGCACGCCAGAATCAGCAGGTTGATCTGCCCGCGCGAGAGCGTGGAGCAGACATCGGGCAGCACCATGAGGAGCGGCCACACGCGCACTCCCCACCAGCCGCCGCGGCCCGGGCCCATCGCGCGCACGGACGGGTCGGGCGATCCCCGAAGCAGCGCGCGAGCGAGGCTCTCGACGCTCACCACCGCGCACGCCACGCCGAGGGCGTACCACAGCGCGATCGAGGCCGGGTACGGCGCGTGCCAACCGATCGCGGGGGGCGGGATCGGAGCGGGCGGCTGACCGTCTGATGCGGCCGACGGAGTGGGGTTCGGCTGCGGTGGCGGCGGATCGGCCAGCGGGCCGAAGGCCGGCGCGATCCCGGGCGGGTACAGAAAGAACCAGTCGTTGTCGTCCGGCACCGCGTATGGGTCCAGGCCCGCCCGCCAGGCGTATCCCGCGCGGAAGAACACCCCCGCATCCGTCCGCCGCCGCTCGGAGAACACGGATCGGTGCTCCACCAGCACGCCGAACCCGATCGCGAGAACGGCCAGCAGCCCGACGAGCCAGGGCTCCCACGTCGGCCGGATGCCGACTCCGGGATGCCCCCCCGCGGCACGCGCGCGCGCGTGATCCCCGGACCGGGCCGGCCGCGGCGGATCACCGGATGACGAACGCTCGCTCACGCGGCGAGTGTAATCGGCGAATCCGCCGCGCACGCGAGAAAGCCCCGATCCCAGTTAGACTACTGGCATGGGCCTTCCACCCGCCAGCCCGGTTGCGCCGTCGCTCGAGTGGATCGGCGATGCGCACCTCTGCGTACGGTTGGGCGACGCCATCTCGGCGGATTCCCACGCGGGCGTGCGCTCCGCCCACGAGCGGCTTCGAAGGGCCGGCATCCCCGGCCTGATCGATCTGACGCCCGCGTACACGACGCTTCTGCTGCGATTCGATGCGATGACGCTCGACCCCGACATCGCCGCCGCGGCCGTGCGCGGCGTGCTCGAGGGGGTCGGCTCCGCGCCTCCACCGCCATCGCGCCTGGTGGACGTTCCCGTTTGCTACGACCCTTCGCTCGCACCGGATCTGGCCGACGTGGCGTTGCGCTGCTCGCTCGCGCCGGAGCGGGTTGTGGAACTTCACTCCGGCGCCGAGTACCGGGTCGCGTTCATCGGCTTTGCCCCGGGATTTCCGTATCTCACAGGCTTGCCGAAGCAACTGAGCGTGCCGCGACTGGATTCGCCGCGGCCGCGCGTTCCCGCCGGGAGCGTCGCGATCGCGGGCGACCAGGCGGGCATCTACCCGCACGCCACCCCGGGCGGCTGGCGCATCGTCGGCCGCACGCCGGTGCGCCTGTTCGATGTCGCCGCCTCTGTGCCCTCGATGCTCGCCATGGGCGACCGGATCCGATTCGTGCCCATCTCCCTCGACGAGTTTCGTTCCCGGGAGCGCCGCTGATCCATGGGAACGATCCGAGTCCAATCGCCGGGCCTGCTCAGCAGCATCCAGGACCTTGGACGGCCCGGCCGGTCCGCGATCGGCGTTCCGGTCGGCGGCGCGGCCGATCCGTTGTCGCTCCGCGTCGGCAACCGTCTGCTCGGCAATCCGGACGACACGGCGGCGATCGAGATGACCATGGTGGGCGGGACGTTCGTGTTTGACGATCCGGCGGCGATCTGCATCGTCGGCGACGCCCCGCACTGCATGCTCGATGGCCGCCCCGCGCCGACGAACACACCGCTCGAGGTTTCGCCCGGCACGACCGTTTCGATCGGCCCGATCACCCGCGGGGTCCGCGCCTATCTCTGCATCATGGGCGGTATCGATGTTCCGGTCGTCCTTGGCAGCCGCTCGACCCATCTCTCGGGCGGGTTCGGCGGTTTGGAGGGGCGTGCCCTCCGCGCCGGGGACCGGCTGGCCTTTGCGCCAACTCTCCCTCACACGACGCGAGCCCTCCCGGATGCGCTCCGACATCTGATCGCCGCGCCGCCGCTGACGATCATCCTGCGCGCCGTTCCAATCGGTCCCATCCACGAACAGTTCTGGTCCGCCTCGCGCACGGTCTCCAGCCAGAGCAACCGAGCGGGCACCCGGCTCTCCTGCTCCGCCGATCCGTCGCAGCGCGGCTCCGTCGCCTTCGCCCGCATGATCACCGAGGGCATGCCTCCGGGCGCCATCCAGCTTCCTCCCGGGGGCGAGCCCATCATCCTCGGCCCCGACCACCCGACGACGGGCGGCTATCCCATCCTCGGGTGCGTCGCCTCGGTCGACTTCCATCTCGTCGGCCGGCTCCGTCCGGGGGATACCGTGCGGCTCCAGCGCATCACGCAGCGCGAGGCCCTCGCCGCGCTGCGTGATCGGGAGCACTCGCTCAACGCCGCCCTTCCACCGGTCCCTCCGCGATGACCCAGCCGCGCACGCCATCCACGAAGCCGCTCTCCTGGTGGCGCGACGCCGACTCCACCGCCCACCGCGCGCTCATCGCGGCCGGGGCGGGCTGGATGCTCGACGCGATGGACATCTCGCTGTACACCTGCGCCATCCTGGAGATCGGAAAGGAGTTCGACCTGTCGCTGATGGGCTCGGGGGCCGTCGCCGCGGCTCCGCTGCTGGCGTCCGCGCTCGGCGGGACGTGCGCCGGGTTCCTCGCCGATCGCTTCGGGCGCACGCGGATGCTGACGTTCTCGATCCTCGCGTTCTCGATCTTCACGGCCTGCACCGCCACGTCGCAGAACGTCTGGCAGCTCGTCGTGTGGCGCGTGCTTGTCGGCCTGGGCATGGGCGCCGAGTGGTCGTGCGGGGCGGTTCTCTTGGCCGAGACCTGGCCCGCGCAGCACCGGGGCAAGGCCATCGGCCTCATGCAGTCGGGCTGGGCGATCGGGTACATACTCGCGGTGCTGCTCACGCGATGGATCGTGCCGTACTGGGGCTGGCGGGCGCTGTTCGTGGTCGGCGTGGTGCCGGCCCTGCTCGTGTTCTGGATCCGCCGCTCGCTCCCGGAGCCCGGCGTGTGGAAGCGCACGGCGCGTGCGCCGCTGCGCGACACGCTCGCGACGCTCTCGCGAGCGCCGTACCTTCGACGCGCGGTCGTCGCCACCGCCACGGCGAGCGCGCTCCTCTTCGCGTACTGGGGCCTCTTCTCGTGGGTCCCGGGTTTCCTCGCCAAGCCGATCGAAGAGGGCGGCGCGGGGCTGAGCATCGTCAAGTCGTGGCGATGGATCGTGCCGATGCAGATCGGTGCGTTCTTCGGCTACGCCGCGTTCGGCTTCCTCGCCGACCGCCTCGGCCGCCGTCCCACGTTCATCGCGTTCGTCGTCATCGCCGCCGTGCTCGTGCCCATCTACGGCCACAGCGCCCGCGACCAGACGACGCTCATGCTCCTGGGCCCGCTCGTGGGCTTCTTCGGCCACGGATACTTCAGCGTGTTCGGCTCGATGCTCGCCGAGCTGTTCCCGACCTCGATCCGCGGGGGCGCCCAGGGGCTGTGCTACGACGCCGGGCGCGCCTTCAGCGCGCTCGCCCCCATCACCATCGGCGCGATCGCCGATCGCCGGGGCCTCGGCGTGGCGCTCGGCTTCACGTCGATCCTGTTCATCCTCGGGGCGTGCCTGATCATCCTCCTCCCGGAAACCCGCGCCAAGGAGATCGCATGAGCGCCCCGCCGCGCACCGTCGACCTGAACTGCGACCTCGGCGAGATCGACACGCCCGCCGGGCATGCCCACGATCTCGCCCTGCTCGACGTCATCTCCTCGGCCAACATCGCCTGCGGCGGCCACGCCGGCGATGAGCACACCATGGCCCGAACCGTCGGCGCCGCCAAGGCGCGCGGCGTCGCGATCGGGGCCCATCCAAGCTACCCCGACGTCCCGAACTTCGGGCGCAAGCCGCTGGATATTCCCGAGCAAGATCTCGAAGCCTCCATCGCCGGCCAGATCCGCGCTCTCCAGGAGATCGCCGAGCGCCAGGGGACACGCCTCCGGCACGCGAAGCCCCACGGCGCTCTGTACCACGCCGCGATGACCAGGCCGTCGATCGCCCGCCTCATCGCCCGGGCGGCGTGGTCGATCGAGCCGGCTCTGGTTCTCGTCGGGCAATGGGGACTGCCCGGCCTCGAGATCTGGCGTTCCATGTCCGACGATGCCCACATCGCCGCCGAGGCCTTCGCCGACCGCCGCTACGAGGCCGATGGCACGCTCCGCTCCCGAGCGCTCGAGGGCGCCCTCATCTCGGACCCCGAGATCGCCGGTGCGCAGGCGCTCGATCTCGTCCGCGGGTGCGCTCCGTTTGCCGCGTCGCGTCTCGGGCCCTTGCCCCGCACCATCTGCGTGCACAGCGACACCCCGAACGCGCTGGCCGTCGCCGCGACCGTTCGCCGGCGACTCGAGGGGGAGGGTTTCCTCGTCGCCCCGCTGTGACCCAGGGAAGGCTCGGTCGAGGATTCCCGAGGATTCATTTGCGACCCCCTTTTTCAGCAAGGAACGCCCCGCGGCCGCGTGTGTTTCCGAGCGCTTTTTCCTTGCACAGGCGCCGGTCCTCTCCTATTCTCTCCCTCGGTGGGGCACATCACAAACCTCCACGCGATTCCTCGCGGCGCTCGCGGCCGCGCGGCACACTTTGTGTGTCAGTTGCGTGTTCAGTTCAGGAGTCATCGTTCCGATGCCCAGCAACTCCACGACCCTCGAGAACACCACGGTCATTGGCGCCGGCACGTTCATCAAGGGCGAGATGGTCTTCGATGCCGACGCTCTGATCCTCGGCACGTTTGAGGGCAAGATCACGACCCGCGGCGAGATCCAGATCGGCCAGCAGGCGACCTGCAAGGCCACGATCCAGGGGGCGACGGTCATTGTCGATGGACTTGTCGAGGGCGACATCGTCGGCATCGAGCGCGTCCAGCTCAATGCCACGGCCCGGGTCATCGGCAACATCGTGGCCGCCGCCATGATCATGGCCCCGGGGGCGATTCTCAACGGTCACGTCCGCATTGGTGATCTTGAGCACGCCAGCGCCCCGGCCGCTCCCGCCCTTCAGGAGAACGAGTCCAGCCGCCTGTCGGGCCAGGCCTATCGCAACGGGATGGAGCGATCCGCGCGGTAGCCTCGGATTCGACCCGTCTTTGGGTGCCCCTGCATGGTGTTGGCTGCTTGAGCCAACTACCGATGGTGGCCTATATACCTAACATTTTACGTATATTAAAGCCCACGGCCACGGCTGTGCATTTTTGTCAAAATAGTCGTCACAAGTATTGTCACAAATGACGCATGGTGTACTCTCCACGCGACCTTCCGGCATGAGCGCTGCCGCGCCCACGCCGGCGTTCGTCCCGCTGGAAACCCGGCCTCCAAACGGCGGCCACAGGAGAGAGACATGCGCACATCGATTCGTTCGGCCATCGCGATTGCCCCCGCGCTCGCGATCACACTCGTTTGCGGCCAGGCCATCGCGACCCTCACACCGCCCCAGCCCATCGCCCTCACCGGCACGGATGGTCCGCTCGGCCCGAACCAGGGAGTCGGGTTCTTCTTCGGCCTGCTCGACGGCGTGCCGAGCATCAACAACAACGGGCAGGTCGCGTTCCGCGGCCTGAACAACGACGTCGGCACGCCGCAGGGCATGTGGATCTACTCCGGCGGGCTCAACAGCAACGTGGCGCTCTCGGGCGGGGCTCAGCCCGGCGGCGGCACGTATCCCGCGGGCACCTCGAACATCAACTCCACGCAGATCAACGACGCCGGCCAGTGGGCCTTCCGGCTTGGCGCCTCGTCCGGCATCTTCGCCGACCCCTCCGGGAACAACACGAATCCGACCCGCGTGGCGCTCGCCGGCGACACCGCCCCGGGCACCGGCGGCGCGACGTACAGCACCTCGGCGGTCGCCTCCGGGATGCCGCTGATCAACCAGGCCGGCCAGGTCGGGTACATCGGCAACTACACCACCAACACCGGCTCGCCGCTGGTGACCATCAGCTCGCCGAACAACAACTCCGCCGGGCTGTACATCGGCTCGGCCGCGGCGCCCACGCTCGTGCTCCGCCAGGCGCAGCCGCTGGCCGATGCGAGCGTCTCCGCGGGCGGGCTGAGCGGCGTGGGGCTGAGCCCGTCGGACCCGAACGCGGACGCCACCGGCAACACGCGCATCGGGAGCTTCAACGCGGGGAGCCTTGCCATGAACGGCAATGGCCAGTACGCCATCGAGTGCGCCCTGCAGGGGACGAACGTCGTGACCGGGACCGGCGTGGGGAGCAACTCGACGGCGATCGTCTCCAACCGCGGCGGATCGTTCAACGTCCTGGCCCGCGCGGGCATGATCGCGCCCGACGCCAACGGCGACTCCACCACCGGCAACGCCAACGGCGGGACCGACCTGTACCGCTCGATCTCCAGCAGCCAGATCGGCTTCAACAACCTGGGCCACGTGGCCTTCACGTCCTCGCTCCGCAATGCCGCGGGCACCTCGACCAACACCGGCGCGCTCTTCACCGACGTGGGCGGCGGTCCCATCCGGATGATCGCGAAGAACGGCGCGAGCATGCCCAACATCTATCGCTACGGCGACACCTCCGGTGTGCCGCTGGCGACGTTCGCGGGCCTGAACTGGGGGCTCCAGTCGGGCATCACCGTCATCAACTCACGCGACAACCTGCTGTGGTCCTCCTCGTACGGCGCATCGCAGTCGGGCTACTTCACGTACGACGCCGCGGGCACGTTCCGCAACGTGGTCAGCGGCGGCGACGTCGCCACGGGAGCAACGTCTCCCACTTCCGGCGACACGGTGAAGTTCTCCTCGCTGCAGGGCGTTCCGGCCATGAACGGCCTCGGCCAGATCGTCTTCACGTCGATCCTGAACAGCACGCTCGGCGGCGTGAGCGGCCTGAACGGCAACAACTCCGGCCTGTTCGCCGTGGACTGGGACGGCTCCCTCATGTGCATCGCGCAGAAGGGCACGCTCTTCCACGTCGGACCCGGCGACGACCGCACGGTCTCGGGCTTCAACTTCCAGAGCGGCATCGGCGGGCAGGACGGGCACACCGTCTCCCTCAACGACTACGGCCAGTTCACCTTCACGCTCTCCTTCGCCGACGGCTCCTCGGGCGTGTTCGTGACGAACATCCCGGCCCCCGGCACGGCCACGCTTGTGGGCCTGGGCGGCCTTGTCGCCCTTCGCCGCCGCCGCAACTGACCGCGACCCTCCGGCGACCCGGCCGGACCAGCCTGCACACGGCGCGGGCGGACTCGCCTCCGCTCGCGCCCTTCTCTCCCGGACCAACCCGACGGGCGCGCCGCGCCCGGCGAGCCGCACACCGCGAACAAGAGGTTCCCGATGCGATCCGCACTCACCGCCGTCCTGGCCGCGCTCCTCATCCCCACCACCGCCGCGCTGGCGGACACGCGCGTCGAGCTCCTCGGGCGCGCGGCGGACAACGGGTTCCGCTTCTATTCGCCGGGCACGCCGTGGTCGAGCGTGCGCGTGGGCGAGTACGTCTACACGACGTTCACGGTCACCGGACCGGGCATCGACATCACCCAGCCGATCGACCACCAGATCCAGCCGCTGGTCCAGGCGAACGTGTTCAACATCGTCGACGGGCTGTTCAGCACCCGCATCGCGGACACGCAGCTGAACACCCCCGTCACGCAGACGACCGACCCCATCCTCGGCCCGATCACCAATCCCGCGGCGCTCCTGGCCCACTTCTACTACCAGGTGGACACGCTCGACCTCGAGGGGGCGTTCATGCCGTGGGAGATCGGCGCCTGCTGCTTCGCCGACGGATCCTGCCAGACCTTCAACAACGCCCAGTGCGTCCGCGGGGCCAACCCGGGCACCTGGACCAGCGGGACCACCTGCGACACGGTCGCCTGTCCGCAGCCCAGCGGCGTCTGCTGCGGCTACGACGACTCGTGCTCGATCACCACGTTCGAGCTGTGCAACGGGTACTGGGCGACGGGCGTCTCGTGCGGCCCGGGCTCGTGCCCGCAGTATCCCGGCTCGTGCTGCAACTCGAACGGCGCCTGCGCCGTTTCGACGCACGACCAGTGCGCCGGGGCCGACCAGGTCTGGACCGCGGGCGGAATCTGCAATCCCAATCCGTGCCAGACGCTGTTCATCCCGGGCTACGCGATGGACATCTACATCTCGCACCTCATCCCCCGTCCGCAGAACACGCCCGTGGCGTGGACCACGGCCGACTTCGCGTCCATCCCCGGCACGTACCCCGGCTCGCTCTTTGACAACAGCCGATCGTGGCTGATCTCGTTCGTGGGCACGGACTACCTGCCCTACGAGATGTTCGTGGACATCCAGCGCATGGTCGTCTCGGATGATTCCACGCCCACGGGCTCCTGCTGCCCGGGCGATGGGCACTGCTTCGTGGGCACGCAGGCGATCTGCGGCGCGGGCGCGTGGACGACCGGGGGCTCGTGCTCGCCATCTCCCTGCCCCGCCTCCGCCGGCGCGTGCTGCTATGCCAACGGCACGTGCGACCTCGTGACGCCCTCCGTCTGTGCCGCCTCCGCCAACGCCGTGTACCAGGGCGACACCTCGTCGTGCGCGACCGCCTCCTGCGGGAGCGCCGGCGCGTGCTGCACCGACGGGTCGTGCGCCGTGCTGCTCCAGTCGGCCTGCTCCAACACGGGCGGCACGTGGCTCGGCGCGAGCACCACCTGCGCCGTCCAGCCCCAGCACGCGAACGCGTTCTCCATCACCGCCGGGAGCTGCTGCAACGGGAGCTCATGCTCGGTGTACGCGAGCCAGTACCAGTGCACCAGCGGAACGTGGCGCCCCGGGACGACCTGCAACGACACGGTCTGCGGCTCCAACGGCGCCTGCTGCAACAGCCTCACGGGCGCGTGCGTGATGGCGACCAACGGAGCCACCGGCTGCAACGGCGGCACGTGGCAGCAGGGCGTCGGCTGCACGCCCATTCCCTGCCCGAGCACGGGCTCGTGCTGCAATGCTTCCACGCTCACGTGCGTGATCCAGAACCAGGCCTCGTGCCTCTCGGGCTCCGGCGGGCCGTACTCGTGGTCCGCGACCGACTCGTGCGCCGTGCTCTGCTCGGGCGCTTCGGGGAACGTCGGCAAGTGCTGCAGCGCTGAGTTCGGGTCCTGCACGCTGGAAACCCAGGCCGGGTGCGCCACGCACTGGGGCGCGGCGAGCATGAGCTGGACCGCGGGCCAGGTCTGCGACGCCGCGTGCGTCCTGCCCATCACGTACCTGCACGGCCCCTCGACGACGCCGACCCTGTATCCGCTCACCCTCACCGATTCGGGCACGGTGTCCGAGGTCGAGGTGTGGGTCGATCTCTACGGGCCGCGGGCCTCGGACCTGTTCCTCGAGCTTGTCGCGCCGAGCGGCGCGGCGGTTCCGCTGTTCAACCGGATCGGCGCTTCCAACTGCACGGGGTCGTTCGTCGGCGCCTCGTCGGGCGTGGACGGCTCGTACCGGTTCCTCGACTCGGCGGCCCAGTCGATCGCGGGGTATGTCGGAGCTTCCACGAGCTGGGCTCCTCCGGGCGACTACCAGCCCGCCGGGTGCGGGGGCGCTCCGGCATCCCTCAACGCGCTGGCCGGGCAGCCCGTCGCCGGCACGTGGTCGCTGCGCGTGACGGACTATCGCGGCGACATCCGCATGTACCTGCGGTCGTGGTCGATCTCGTTCAACGGGGGCAACCCGGCGCCGTGCACGCTCGGACGGTGCAACCTGCCGCAGGGCGGCTGCATCGCCTCGACCTACGCCCAGTGCCTGGGGAGCTGGAGCGTTGGCTCGTGCACCGTGACAACCTGCGCCGGCGGGGCGAGCCCGGGCGCGTGCTGCTATCTCAACGCGTGCAGCGTGGTGTGCGCTTCGCAGTGCCCCTCCGCGGCGAGCGGCGGGCGGTACGCGGGCGACGGCACGGCGTGCGGGCCCGCCCTGTGCGATGTCGCGTGCTGCGCCGCCACCGGGTCGTGCACCATCACCAGCATCGCCAACTGCCCGGGCAGCGCGGGCGTGCTCGGCTCCACGTGCTCGCCGAACACCTGCCCGCAGCCCGCGGCCTGCTGCGGGACACTCGGGGCGTGCACCATGATGCTCCCGAGCCTGTGCGCTTCCTCCGGCGGGACCGTGGGGAGCAGCACCTGCACGCCCAACACCTGCCCGGGACAGTTGCCGCCGCCGGACAACGATGTCTGCGCGGCCGTGCTCTCGGGCGGCGGCGGCTCGACGGCGGAGATTCTCCTGAGCAATGGCGAGGCGAGCGTCGCGGGCACGCTCTACGGCGCGACCAGCGACGGCGTCGCGGCGAGCTGTGCGCCCGCCGCGGCCGACGTCTGGTACCGCTTCACGCCGCCGATCTCGGCGCCGTACGTCGTGACCACCTGCGGCACGAACCTGGAGTGGGACTCGGTCGTCTCGGTGTGGACCGACTGCACGACGCAGCTGGCCGGGGCGTGCGCCGACAGCGGGTGCGCCGGCGGCTCGCTGCACGCCAAGGGGACGTTCTCGCTCGACGCGGGCACGCCGTACCTCATCCGCGTGAGCGCGTACAGCGCGGCGACGATCAACGCCGGGAACTTCACGCTCGGCGTGCAGGGCCAGGGCGCGTGCTGCGTGCACAACTCCGCGTGCTACACGGGCGTCTGCGTGATCGCCAGCCCCTCGGGCTGTTCCGGCGTGCACCAGGGCCTGGGCACCACCTGCTCGCCGAACCCCTGCCCGCAGGAGCTCGGCATCTGCTGCGAACCCTCGTTCCAGTGCGTCGCGACGTGCGCGGCCGGGTGCGACCTGCTGGGCGGCACCTTCGGCGGCATCGGCACGACCTGCGGCGCGACCAGCCCGTGCCCGATCGGCGTGTGCTGCCGCGGCGCCACGTGCGCGATGATCCCGCAGGGCTCGTGCGTGGGCGCGTACCAGTATTTCTACGGCATCGACACGTGCAACGCCCCGGGCGTGACCACCTACCCCTGCTGCTACGCGGACTACAACAAGCTGAACGGCGTGGGCGTGCAGGACATCTTCGACTTCCTGAACGACTGGTTCGCCGGCTCGAAGTTCGCGGTCGTCGGCGGCGATGGACAGTCCGGCACGCTGAGTGTGCAGAACATCTTCGACTTTCTCAATGCCTGGTTCGCCGGCGGCTGCTGAGCCGCGGCGAGTTCGGCGATCGGGATGGATCACGCGGTCGATTCAGGGGGAGCCGCGGCGGCGAAGCGCGTCGAGCCGACTCGCAAGCCCCCGGGCTCCCCTTGTTTCCTTTGCCGCCGCATCGCCACCCACGACGACAAGCCGCGCCCGCGATCCCGTTCGGCACGGCCCACGCACAGGACGTGACGGGTGCGGATGTGCTTCGAAAGTGCGACAGCGCCTCCGGGCAGGCGCTGGTGCACTTTGAATAGGGGAAGCGTTGGACTTGGGCGGTAGACTTCCCATATGGCGAAGTCCCCCAAGAAAGCCGCGCCTTCCCGCGCACCGAGCCACAAAGCTCGGCGCTCTCGCGGATCGGTTCCGCAGCGGTCCCGCACCGATCCGAACCAGCTCGCAAAGAGTTTGCTCGACCGAATCATCGAGAAAAGCGAACGTCGGCCGCGATAGCTCGTGCGCAGTCACCCGGGGGTATTCGTTGCCCAGTTGGCGAGCATCGCTTTTACATTTGTGATGCACACGCATTCTGTAACCATCTACAAACAAAGGCTTTGCGATCGGAGCGTTCCCCACGGGTACGCTCGTTTTTTATCCATCCGCCGATGGATCAAGAAATCATCGGAATCTGTGCGCACACCGGCCTGAGGCGGGGTACGATTGTTCCGCCTGTTTCCACCAACGCGGGGTTCATGCTCATGAGCAAACTTGGTCAAGCCGCGAAGAAAGCCGCAAAAAGGGCCGAGATTCTGGCTCTTTTGGAAGAAGCGATCACCTCGGACCGTGAGTTTGGCAGGGTCGTCTACGAGGCTCTTGACGAGGAGTATGGGGGCAACGGTCACGCTCCCCGCAAACGGATCGGGAGGCCGAATCTGGATGGGAAGCGGTTGGCGAAGATTGTCGAGGTCTTGGCCGGAAAGGACTGGATGGGCACGCCCTCACTCGCAAAGGCGGCTGGCATGCTCAAGGTTCAGGCCAAAGAAGTCATGAGGGCGCACCCCGAGCAGTTTGAGGTTCGCAACGATCCGGAGAACGCCAAGCGATTGCAATGGAGGATCAAGGGGACCTGACAGCCCCGTCTACGACAACGACAGGGAGGGAGCCCACCCTGTCACCGGCCGGGTCTGGTCATTGAGTTTGTCGAACTTGCCAGACCCCGGCCCCTACACAGAAGGAGGAAGCCCCATGGCAACCCCTTCAACTACTGGAGCGGTCTACGAGTGGCATAGAGCTGTCCTGATCTACTGGGACCTGTCTCGCCGCTAGCCGCTGGGCGGTTTCGGGTGTATCCAGCACCCGGGACCGTCTTTCAATCCATCGGTTGAGTGTACCCGTGCGGATCAGCCGTGCCAATGGGGTACGCTCCGTTTTGCTATCGGGAGTCATTCCCCATGATCGCGCAATAACCGCCGAGCGATGTCCAGCAGCCCGTTTCTGGCCCATCCGGCACGGTTTTCGTGTCCGGCAATGCTCAAAGCGCGGTCGATCTCATCAAGTTCGTCTTGTGTTAACGGTATAAAAAAACCCCTATCCTTCCGGTCTTTGGGTGGCTTGGGCGGCCGTCCGCCCTTCGCGGGTTTCTTTTTCATGGGGTAAATATACCCCAGAAAAATATCTCGTCAAGGCCATTGCATCATCGAGTTTTTATGGGTATATTATGGGTATGCGAATCCTCTCCCGAGAAAAGCGAATCCTGATCGTGAACCTGCTGGTTGAGGGGAACTCCATCAATGGAACCACTCGGCTTGCGGGTGTCAGCAAGCACACGGTTCTCCGTCTGCTGCTCGATATCGCTCGGGTGTGCTGCCAGCACGAGGATGCGAACGTGCGCGGCCTGCGCTGCCGATCGATTGAGTGCGATGAACTCTGGGGTTTTTCGGGCTGCAAAGACCGGAACGTCGATCGCGCCCGCATCGATGATGAGCATCTCGGAAGCGTGTGGACCTGGTACGGCGTGTGCGCCGACAGCAAGATGATCGTCGGCTGGACGATGGGCGATCGTGGCCGCGAACAGGCCGCATCGCTCATGGATGACATCGCTTCGCGATGCTCGGACATCGGCCAGATCAATACCGATGCGTTGAACCTATACGTTGGCGCGATCAATGCGGCGTTTCACGACCGCCCCGACGTTGGACACGGGCAGATTCACAAGGAATACGGGCAGGTAAGCACGACCGATGAACGCCGCTACAGCCCAGCCCAGTGCATCGGCTGCACCCGTCTGGCCGTGCGCGGCAACCCCGATCCGTTCGCGGTCTCTACGTCCTACATCGAGCGCAGCAACCTGTCCGTCCGGACGTTCCAGAAGCGTTGGACCCGCCTCACGCTCTGCCACTCAAAGAAGTTCCAGTACATGCAGGCCGCGTTCGCCCTTCACGCTTGCTGGTTCAACTGGTGCCGCAAGCACGCCGCGCACGGAAAGACTCCGGCGCAGGCCGCCGGTCTCACCGACCGGAAGTGGACGATTGGTGATCTGGTCGATTTG
>DASZWV010000468.1:0-5607 GCA_035546115.1 Phycisphaerales bacterium | reverse complement strand
AAGGCGCGCCGGGGGCGGGTTGCCGGGGCGGGCGAGGGTCCAGTTGCTGTTTTGCCGCGGGGGCGGGGCGAGGAGTTGTGCGATGGTGATGCGGTCTTGCGGGGTGAAGCCGATGAGGCCGAGGGCGGGGTGGAGGAGGTTGATTTCGAAGGGGAGGCGGCTGGAGAGCTCGTGCTCTGTGACGGGCGGCCAGAGTTGCGCGTCGGTGGGGATGTAAAGGTTGTGGAGGCGGCCGAAGGGGAGCCAGGGCGGCGCGGGATGGGGCGGCATTTTCCCTGCCGCGACCGGCGGGGGGACGACGAAGATGCCGGCGGGGCGGCGGTCGCCGCGGGAGGTGGGGAGGATGTAGATGGCCGGATCGGCCTCCGGGAAGTCGCGGGCGAGGAGCGCGAGCCAGTCGGCGGGATCAGTTGCCGGAAGGAACCATGCGGTGGCGGAGCGCAGCATCGCGGGAGCGAGGCGGAGGGTGAGAGGGAGTTCGATCATTTGAGCCTCCCGACGAAGGCGCGGAGAAGGCGGACGAGATCATCAGACGTGGCGGTTGGAGCATCTTCGAGCACGTGAACGCCGCCGTAGGTTTTGCCGTCGGAGGTCCAGGCGTTGATGCCGTGGCTTTGCTCGAAGAGGAGGAGAGTGATCTCGGGCAGGTGGGGGTCGGAGCTGCGGAGGTGGAGGAGCCCGCGGGGATCGAGCCAGGCGCGGCTGCCGTCGGGCCAGGTGGCGAGGCGGAGGCCGAGGTCGGCGGCGGCGGCGCCGGGCGATAGCTGCACGAATGAGCGGAAGAGCGGTGCGCCGGCGTAACGTCCGGCGTAGGCGAGGCGGCATGATTGGGCGGAGGCCAGATTGCCGGGCAGCATTTCGAGCGTGAGTTGTTTGTTGCGTTGCGACACGAGGGTAAGGTTGCCGTTGACGACGCATATGCCGTGGAAGTTGCGGCGGAGCTGGAGGGACGAATCCATGGCCAGGTCGGCGGCGGCACCGAGAAGGAAGCGTTTGGAGTTGCGCTCCTTCATCGGGGTCCAGGAGGGCTGGGGCTGGGCAAGGTCGATGCCGAAGTTTTTTGCGCCTTCGGGCGTGGGGATCGAGACGACGAGGCGGTCGCCGTCGTCGGAGACCTGGGAGGAATAGCGGAGGATGGTTTTGGCCCAGACGGCGGGGGGCACGGGGGTGCTGCCGAGGGAATCGCGGATGGAACCGTCGGGGTAGAGGCCGAGGGGTCCGTCGCTGCCGGCGCGCTGGAAGACGACCAGGGGGGAGGCGGGGAGTGGCACGGGGATGAGGTTGAGGGAATTGCCGGCCCAGGCCATGGCGAAGACGCTGCCGGCGTGGCCTTCGACGAAGCGGGAGCCGAGGTGGCGGGTGAAGGAGGGGAACTCGACGAAGCTGAGCTGGACGCCGCGGTCGTGGGAATAGGCTTCGATGCGGCCGCGGTGCAAGACCAGGACGGCGCCGTTGTGGCCGGCGAGGGCGGTGGGGCATTGGGCGTATTTGAGCCGCTGATGGTTGACGCGCTGCTGTCCGGCTGCTCCCGCCTGCGCGCCCGCGAGCGCGGCAGAGGTGAGGTGGAGGACGCCGTCGAGGGGGTCCCAGCGGGCCGCAATGGCGGTGCCCTCTTCTTCGAAGACGCCGATGCCGAGAAAGTTTCCCATGGCGAGGGTGGTGAGCTGGCGCGGGCGCGCGGGGGAGCCGGTGGGCGTCCACTGCACGAGGGCGCGGCGGACGATGCCGATGAGCCCGTGGCGGCGCGAGGCGACGGCATGCGACAGATCTTTCGACAATGGCAGGCGGAATGGGGAAGCGAATAGGCGATAGTAGGCGGGGAGTTCCTCACCCGGGCGGTGCAGGGGCGGAGTTTGGGGCTCCTTGGGTTTCATGAGCTCGTCGAGCTTGAGCTGGGCCTGCGAGAGCAGGCGGCCGCCGGCGGCGGAGACTGACGAGAGTTCGAAGCGGCCCGTGCCGGCGACGGTGGCGACCATGAAGGGGTAGAGAGCTTCGTGGTCGAGGGCCTGGCGGAATTCGGCATCGGCGAAGGTGTCGGGGTGAGTGAGGACGATGGTTTCGCTGCGTTCACCTTCGAGCGCGCGCAATGATTTGCTGAGCGCGGGGAGTGCGGCGGCGGGGTGGGGGTCGGTTTCGAGGCGCTCCAGGAGGGCGAGGAGACCATCGCGGGTGGAGAAGTCGACTGGGATCAGGCCCCTGCCGTGAGCGCTCCATGCGGAGAGGGAGGCTTCCTTGGGGGTGGAGGCGGCGAAGGCGAGGGCGGCGGCGGACGAGAAGATGCGCGGCAGGCCCCAGAGGCGAATGCCGGCGTCGATGAACAAGACGCGGGTAAAGGCCTGGGGCGTGCGCGGGGACTCGCGGCGGAGGTAGAGGGCTTCGTTGAGCGCGACGCGGACGGCGAGGGTGAAGTCGTCGTGGGCGATTTCGGTGAGGAGCAGGCGGTCGAGCGGGCCGCGGTTGGTGATGTCAGAGAAGCCGCCGAGGGGGAGCTCCGTTTCCGGGGTGAGGCGGCGCGGGGTGGCGATGACGGCGAGGAGGGCCTGTGCGAGGCGGGCGAGGGCTCCGAGTTGGGGATCGCCGCGGAGCTTGCTGAGGAGACCGCGGACGACGTCGGAGATGTGGAGCTCGGGGGCGCCTGGCGTTTGCTCGAGGCCGGTGCGGAGGCGCGTGCGGATCGCCTCGACATCGGTGAGGAGGCGGCAGGCGGCGAGGTGCTTGAGGAGCGCGAGCGCTTCGGCGGCGTGCTCGGAGGCGAGGGGGATGGCGGCGCTTTCGAATTCGGGGAGGCCCTG
This sequence comes from Phycisphaerales bacterium, assembly GCA_035546115.1. Classification (GTDB taxonomy): domain Bacteria; phylum Planctomycetota; class Phycisphaerae; order Phycisphaerales; family UBA1924; genus UBA4658. The sequence continues at coordinate 2,815 of DASZWV010000468.1, read as the reverse complement.
TGCGAGGAACGTCGCGACCTGTCCGATGCCGGGCGGTTTGAAGGCAGGCGGGACGCGCTCAAAGAGCATTTCGACGAGGAGGGCGCGGGCGGCGGGGCTTTTGCGCAATTCCTCGGGCAGGGCGGCGAGCGCGTCGAGGCGCGCGAGCACGTCTTTGAGCAGATCCTGCAGGAGGGCGGGAAGTTCTGCTCCGGGGCTGAGTGCGGCGCGCACGTAGCCGGCGAGCAGGCCGCGGAGGGAATCGTCCTGGGTCCAGGTGGTGCGCATGGCCGCGAGAGCGAGGACGACGGCGGCGAACGGCGGCAGGCCGATGCCCGCGAGGCGATTGACGACGGCGTGGACTTCCGGGCGGAAGGCGATGGTGCGGCCATCGCTCCAGAGCAGGACGTCGCCATCGTCGCCCCATTTCCAGAACGTGGCGGGCGAGGGGCGGAGGTAGTGGTAGGCTTCGGTCTCGTTCATGCCGGGAGCCCCTGCAGGGAGATTCGCACGGCGCTGCGCGAGACGGGGATCCAGGCGGATGCCGGGATGACCTGGCAGGAGAGCGTGCCGGCGTCGAGAGGCGGCACATCGGCGGGACGCTGATGCCACGCAAGGAGGGCGATCTCTTCTTTTTGCAGTTGCAGGGATTCGGAGAGGGCGGAGGCCTTTACGGCGGGCGACCACGTGTAGCCGCAGGGGCAGGCGATCGCCGCATCGAGGGTGAAGGGCGTCCCGGGCAAGGATGGCAGGGGTGTGCCGCGGACGAGAACTGCGCCGGCGCTGCTGAGGGCGAACTGCAGGCGCGCAAGGCGGATGGCCGGCGCGTGGTCGATGTAATGGGCCCACGTGGCGGCATCCAGGAGCAGGAGTGCGGGGGGCTCCTCGCGCGCCGTGCGGACGCAGCGCAGCGTGACGCGGTCGGCCACTTGTCCGGGGAGCGCGGGTGCGGCAAACGCGGGCTGGAGAAATTCGGAAAGCGGCATCCAGGCGCCTTCCGGCAGCCGCGCGACCGGGAGCAAATTACCCCACGGCACCAGCTTGCCCGCGGCGTCGATGCGATAACGCAGCCCGGGAATCAGCCACATGGTGCGCTCAATGGCCGCCCCGTCGCACGGTCCCCGAAGCCAGAGCGCATCGGCCGTCGGGCAGACATCCACGCCGGCGAAGGCGCGCAGTCCGGCGGCTGCCGGTGTGTGGCGGGGATCAAGCTGAAGCGCCCACTGCGGCTTCATTTTTTCACTCCGAGTGCGGTCCAGAGTTTGTCGACGCGCTCGAGGAGGGCGGCACGCTGCATCTCGTTGGGGACCCATTGGCAGCGGCCGGCGAGGATGCTGAGGCGGTCCTGGACGGAGCTTTTCTCGTCGGGCTTGCCGGCGAGTTCGGTGTGTAGCTCCTCAAGATCGCGGGCGAGTTCCTCGGCGTTGGGCTCCTGGTCGCGGCGGGCGCGCGGGTGGTCGCCGGGGGCGGCGGGGACCTGGCGCAGGCTCTCGGACACGATGGCGGCGAGGACTTCCTGCTGCTCCTCGGTGTCCCAGATGTGCCGGAAGACCCAGAGGTCGGAGACGGCGGCAGCCGTGCGGCCGCAGAGGACGGCGCTGGCCGCGACGAGTTTTTGCAGCTTCACGGCGCGGCGGTCGGAGATGGCGAGGCCGGCCTGGCGCAGGCGGATGACGAGCTCGACGAACTGCGTGCGGATGCCATTGTGATCGACCGCGGCAAGCTGCTGGTGGAGCTGGCGCACGTCGTCGACGCTGAAGGTGGATGCGGCGGGCTGCTTCTGCACGTCCAGCTTCCAGCCGGCGTCGAGGACTTCGCCGAGGCGCTCGGCAGCGACATTGTTGCACGTGGCACGCATCAGGAAGCGGTCAAACAGGGCGCGGAGCGCGTCTTCCTCCGGCAGGTGGTTGCTGGCGCCGATGAAGATGAGGGCGGGGACGGCGATCGTCTCGCGGCCGCGCCGCAGGACGCGCTCGTTGAGCACAGTGAGCAGGCTGTTGAGGATGGCGCTGTTGGCGTTAAGGAGCTCATCGAGGAAGACGAGCGAGGCTTCGGGCAGCATGCCGGTGGTGTTCGTGACGAGCTCGCCCTCGCGGAGGCGGCGGATGTCGAAAGGTCCGAAGAGCTCGTTGGGTTCGGTGAAGCGGGTAAGGAGGTATTCGAAAAACTGGCCGTGCAGGCGGATGCCGAGCTGGTGGACGAGCGCCGTTTTCGCGGTGCCCGGAGGACCCAGGAGGAAAAGGTTTTCGCCGGCGACGAGGCAGACGCCCAGGACATCGACGATTTCATCCTTGCCGACGAAGACGTGCTTGAGGGGATCGAGCACTTCGTGGCGTAGGCGCTGGCCGAGGGAGGGTGGGGAGACGGGGGGGGATTCGGTGGTCACTGGGAGTTCTCCTGGGAGATGGCGGTGATCATTTCCGGGGCAAGCTCATGATAGGCGCCCACGGCACTGCGAATGGCGGCGCGGACGGCGGGGTGGCCGGTGCGCGAGCGGTCGCGGCGTTGCAGGATGCGTTCGACGTAGAGTTCGCGGAGGCAGGGGTGTTCGATGAAGGGGGCGAGGTCGGCGTCGGCGGAGAGTGGGATGCCGACGGAGGAGAGGGGCCACTGGCGGGCGAGCTCGCGCATGGCCTGGACGAGGGGGTCGTCCGGGGAGATGCCGCGGGCGAGTTGGAAGAGGTCGGGGAGGAAGGACAAGGCGATGTCGGCTGAGTAGCAGGCGACGGGGTCGGGCGGGCGTGGGGATTGTTTTTGCAGTGCGTGCGTGACGGCATCGTCGGGAAGGTCGCGGTAGATGAGAAACTGGCAGCAGCGGAAGAGGGTATGAGAGCCC
>DASZWV010000467.1:0-2097 GCA_035546115.1 Phycisphaerales bacterium | reverse complement strand
GAAGAAGCCCGCACCCGGTCGATCTCGAAGCGCATCGGCGCCGCCGCGTACGGCTCGTTGTAGAGCCTGCGGGCGAGCTGGGAGACGACCCTGTTGGGGACGAACTCGCGGATGAACACGACGCCGCGGCGGGGGTGGGGCAGTGCCGAGTGCGGAGTGCCGGGTGCCGAGTGCGCCGAAGCCTCCGGCTTTGACTCGGCACTCGGCACTCGGAACTCGGCACTCGCCTTGGTCTTCACATAGAACCGCAGGTTCCACTCGGGGAAGTTCACGAACCCCGGCCACGGCACGCCCCACACGCGGGTGCTCCGGAACTCGAAGGCCACGAGCGAGGCGGCGGGCTTGCCGTCGAAGAGGTCGAGCTCCAGCCCGCGCGGCAGGGAGCGCTCGAGCAGCGCCGGCGGCACGTGGTAGGAGACGATGATGAGGTTGCGCCACTCGGCGCGCAGGAACACCCTGGGCATACGGGCGAGCGTACCCGCGCGGGCTGACAGGGTGACGGGGGGACTGGGTGACAAGGTGAACACGAAGGCAGGGCCCTTCACCCGGTCACCCGGTCGCCCGGTCACCCCGTCACGCCTTCCCGCGGTACCCTCCCCCGTGCCCCTGACTCCCCTCATCCCCCACGTCGCCCCGCCCGTCTGGCCCGCCGGCATCCGGCAGGGGCGGTTTGCCGCGACCATCGTGCAGAACACGCCGGAACTCGTGGAGGATCCGGGCGCGCAGGCGGAAATGGCCAAGTGCCGCGTCGCCCTGCTCGGGATCCCCGACGACACGGGCGTGGAGATGAACCTGGGGCGGCCCGGGGCCAAGGGCGGGCCCGCGGCGCTGCGGGCGGCGCTGGCGAAGTACGGCGTGGCCATCCCGGCCGATGAGGCCGAGGGCGGCGAGCCGGCGTATCCGCGGGTGTTCGACGTCGGCGACATCACGCTCGGGCGCGACATCCACGAGACGCACGACCGCGTGACCGAGGCAACGCTGGCGATCCTGGAGCGGGGGCTGTTCCCGATCGCGATCGGCGGCGGGCACGATCTGACGTTCGCCTTTGTGCGCGGCGTGGCGCGTGCGTTCGGGACGATGACGGGACTGTACATCGATGCGCACCTGGATGTGCGGCCGGAGGTGGGGAGCGGCATGCCGTTCCGGGCGCTCATGGAGGGGGGGTTCGCACGCGGGCTGACGTGCATCGGCATGAACGCCCTCGCGAACACGCGCGAGCACGCGGAGTATTTCACCTCCAGGGGCGGGCGCATCTACTCATCCGATGGGCCGATCCCGCGGGAGGTCGGGGCGTTGCTGAGCGCCGATGCGGGGCCGGGGCCAGCGCCGCCGGCGTTCGTGAGCCTCGACATGGATGCCTTCGACGCCTCTGCCTCGCCGGGGGTGAGCGCGGTGAATCCGAGCGGCTTGCTCCCGCGGGAGGTCGAGCGGCTGATCCGCTCCGCGGGGAGGAACGCGGCGGTGCGGTGCTTCGACATCATGGAGCTGAACCCGCGGTTCGATCCGGTCGGTCGGACGGCGCGCCTGGCGGCGCACATGTTCCTGACGTTCCTGCGCGGGCTGCGTGAGCGCGAGAGCGGCGCGGAGGGCGGACGGTGAGCGCCACGGTCATCCGCAACGCTCGCGTGCTCACGATGCTCGCGCCCGGCGAGACGCGTCCGCCTGAAGGGGGACGCCGGGGCGCGGCGCACGGCACGCTCGGGATTCTGGAAAAGGCTGATGTATACGTCGACAGCGGGATCATCGTCGAGGTTGCGCCGGAGTGCTCCTGGTCGAACGTAGACCATGAGATCAACGCCGATGGACGCGTGCTCATGCCCGGGTTCGTGGATTGCCACACCCACGCGTGCTGGGCGGGTTCCCGGCTGGATGAGTGGGAGCGGAAACTCGCGGGCGCAACGTACCAGGAGATCGCCGCGGCCGGGGGCGGGATCATGTCGACGGTCCGAGCCGTGCGTGGTTCCACCGGCGGCCAGCTCGGGCTGGAGTTGCAGTCACGGACCAGCCGCATGGCCCGCTTGGGCTCGACGACGATCGAGGTCAAGAGCGGGTACGGCCTTCGGGTCGACTACGAACTCCGGATGCTCCGCGCTATCG
>DASZWV010000466.1:0-5521 GCA_035546115.1 Phycisphaerales bacterium | reverse complement strand
CCTGGAGCACCCGCATCGCCGTGTTCATGATGTCCTGGGCCGTCAGGCCGCACATCTTGAGCATCTCGGCGGGCGTCTTGGCGGACTTGGGGATGCGCCGGACGAACATCTGCTCGAGCGTGAAGCCCTCGCCCGACTGGGTCAGGGCGTCGGCGATCGCCGAGCCGAGGCCGCCGCCGTAGTTGTCCTCGAGCGTGATGATGTACCCGCCGTTGGCGTTGGCCAGGTCGAGCATCTTCTCGTTGTCGAAGGGGATCGAGTAGGCGTCCACGAGCGTCGCGGAGACGCCCGCGTTGTCGAGCATGTTCAGGGCCTTGTTCGCCTCGTGCACCATGTAGCCCGCGGCGACGAGCAGGATGTCGCGTCCCTCGTTGAGCACCTCGAAGCCGCCGAGGTTGAAGACCGTGTCGTCGTTGTACAGGAACTCGGTGTCCGGGCGGAGCGTCCGCATGTAGCAGCACCCCTCGTACTCGGCCATCACGCCGGTGAGGGCGTACGCGGCGTAGGCGTCCGAGGGCTGCAGGATGTAGCAGCCGGGGTTGCCCCGGTGGTCCTTCATCGTGGACCACGAGCGGAACCAGGCGACGTCCGGGAGCGACATCTGGCTCGGGCCGTCGGAGGCGAGCGAGATGCCCGCGTGCGAGCCGACGATCTTCAGATTGGCGCCCGAGTTGATCGCCATCTCGATCTGGTCGTACGCGCGGGTGACGAACTTCGCGAACGTGGAGCAGAACGGGATCTTGTTGCCGACCGTGCCGCCCATGCCGCACCCGACGGAGAACATGTTCTGCTCGGCGATCTTGCACTCGATGAAGCGTGCGGCGAGCCCCGCGTCCTTGCGGAACATGTCCGCGAAGGTGGAGTTCGAGACATCGGCGTCGAGCACGACGACGCGGTCGTTGATCTGGCCCAGCGCGCGGAGGGCGACGCCGTAGGCCCGGCGCGTCGCCATCTTGCCGGAGTGGACGACCGACTCCATGTCGAGCTTCTTCATCATCTGCGTGAAGCTCGGCATCTCGGCGGTCTTGGGCGTGCGGTCCGGCGCTTCGGGCGGGGGCTGGATGGTGAACTGGTCGGAGGAGACCAGCGCGCTGGTGAGCTCGATGCGGCGCTCATCCATCTCGGCCAGGGCGCGCTTGAGGGCGTCGCCCTCGGCCGGCTTGCCGTGCCAGCCGCCGCCCTGGATGCTCGGACAGCCCCAGCCCTTGACCGTCTTGGCGACGACCGCCATGCACTTGCCGCCCGCGCCGCCGTCGGAACGCTTCTCGAACTCGTCGAACGTCGCCTTGATCTGCGCCGGGGCGTGACCGTCGATGACCCTCACGTCGTAGCCCGCGGCCTCGAGCTTGGCCTTCATGCGGTCGGCCGACTGCTGCGGCGAGACGCGATCGGCCTGCCCGTACTCGTTGCAGTTGAAGATCGGCAGAACGTTCGTGAGCTTGCGGTCGATGACGAAGTCGAGCGCCTCGGTGATCTGGCCCTCGCGGCTCTCGCCGTCGCCGATGATGCAGTACACGCGACGATCGAGGTTGTCCAGGCGGGCCGATTCGCCCAATCCGGCCGCGACGCTCAGGCCCTGGCCGAGCGAGCCGGTCGCGGCGTCGAAGAACGGGAACCCCTCCATCGGGTTCGGGTGGCCGTCGAGCTCGCTGTTCATCTCGCGGAGCGTCATCGCATCCTCGGTCTTGAGGCGGCGACGGCTGGCCGGGTCCTTGCCGACCATGATGCCGAGCTTGCAGGCCGCGGCGTAGACGATCGGGACGGCGTGGCCCTCGGAGAGGACGAGGCGGTCGGAGGTGGGATAGTCCGGATAGTCCGGCGAGTAGCGCATCGTCGAGTACATGAGAACGGTGACGATGTGTCCGAGCGAGAGGCAGGTCGTCGGATGGCCAGCGCCGGCGGCGGCGGTCATTTCAAGGCACAGCTTGTCGAGCTCGATCGCTTGGGCGTGAACAGCGGCTTCGTACGACATGCGTCATCCTTCCTTGAAACAGCCCCCGGACCCCAGGAAACAATGCGAACACGATCCGGCGCACGGAGCACGCATGCCGGAGTGCCCAACGACCACAATCTCGATCGGCCGACTCCGACCGCCCGAGTGACCACGATAGGCCCATGGATGGAAGAAAAGCCCGCCGGGGACGATCCCCAGCGGGCTTTTTTGCGATTGGCATTGGAGTTGCTCCCCGAGGGCGGAGCTCCAGTTTTCGCCAAGCGGATTACTGCCCGGAGCAATCCGTCCGCGTGTTGGCGAACCACGCGTTGAGATAGTCGAAAATGTCCTGGGTCTCGATGGAGTTTGAGCGGTTCCAGTCGGCCGCGGGATTGTTCACGAACCACAGCGTCAAGAAGTCAAAGATGTCCTGTACATTCACGACGCGATCCTGATTAATGTCGAGTGTGCACGCCGTGACGCAGGTGAGCACGGGCGGGGGTGGCAGTTGGGGCGGGTCGGTCGTGCCGCCGCCGGTGCCGCCGCCGGTGCCGCCGCCAGTTCCGCCGCCGGATCCACCACCGCTTCCACCACCGCTTCCACCACCGCTTCCACCGCCGCTTCCACCGCCGCTTCCACCGCCGGTGCCACCGCCGGTGCCCGGGTCGATGCCATTGCCGGGGCCGGGCGGGAGCGTGCCCGTGTTGGGCGGCGCTTCGATCGGATTGGTCGGCTCGGAGTCTTTCTGTCCATTCCGGGCAAGGATCAGCAGGTGACCGCCATAGATCTGCTGGAGTTGAACGTTGTCGTTCACCCCGTCGTTGTCGCAATCCGGCGCGACGCGGAACGTGTACGCCTTGGCCGCGCTCGGCGTGCCGGCGCAGGAATCGACCCACTCGACCGGCGGTCGGTTGGTTACTGAATCACAGACCAGCCCGGTTGGCACGACGCGGTACACGCCCGGCTCGGGCGCGATGATGCCGCGCGAGAGGCCGATGGCCCGCATCTCGTTCACCCCGGGGACGACCGGATGCACTCGGACGGTGAACATGGACTTCGCATCCGTCCAGGTGCACGGGTCGGTTCGATCGCGCTTCTGGATCGTCACGCATTGATTCGGATCGCTCACGCCGGCGGCCAGGGCGACCGGCCCGTACGAGCGGATCACGACGGGAACAGCCGCGGGATTGCCGAACGCGGTTTCCAGCACTCCGTCGAGGGCGCCGATCTGGTTGTTCGGGGGCGTGCAGTCGGCCTCGTAGAGCCGGAAGGGCGCCGCGCCACACGCGCCGCCGCCGAGCGGCGGCGATGCGGGCGGATACTCATCCTGGGCGACGGTCAACGGGGCGGTGGGCGTGTCTCCGGCGCTCGGGCTGACGCTGATGCGGCCCAGCAGGGCGCGCGATGCGCTCACGCCGCTGGACACGATCGGACGGGGTCCATCCGAGCTGTTCAGGATGACCCCGCCGGAGAATCGGTCGGGCAGGCCGAGCGAGATCACCGGCTGAGCGTTGCTGTCGGCAATGACCGGATCGCCGAAGCACAACCCGGCGATGATGCGGCCCTCCTTGGGAAGGCCGCTCGTGAGCGAGATGGACATCACGTTGAGGCCCGCGGCCTTGATGAAGCCGCCCGTCGAGGAGTCCAGCGGGAGCAGGGTCGGGGCCGAGAGCGAACCGCGCAGATCACCGGCGAGGGTCTGCACGCGGCGAACACCCCCGCCCGCGCCCCCGGCCGAGATATCGCACCAGATGTTCCTTCCGAGAACCGAATCGATGCTCCGCCCGGAGATCACGGTGGCCCGCTGCGAACCATTCGGCCAGGCGCCGGGCCGGGGACCTCCCACGTCGCCCAAATCCGAGTAGACCACGCCGATCGTGCCCGCCATCGGCGCGCCGTTGCTCGGCGCCACGGGCTGCACGGTGACGGGGCACTGCACCCCTCCCGGCGCGTACACGAGCTCGATGCGGCCGCCGTCCGAGCGAACGCCGGCGGTCGAGTTCGGGTCGGCGGTGTTGTCGGAGATCGTTCCGGCCGCGGTCACGGCGTACATCGTGGCCGTCGTGCTCGTCTGGTGGATCAGCGAGCGGACGATGTCGCCGCTGGCGTCCAGGCGCACGATGTTCGACGCCGTGATGCTCGCGCCCGGGCCGACGGAGTGATACACGTTGGCCTGCAGGACGATCGACGCCCCGCCGGGGTTCAGTCCGCCCGTCCAGTCGTAGCAGCCGCTCCCGATGAGCGGCCCGGATGGATTGATGTCGTTGTCCGGCCAGCTCCACCCGCCGCCGACGATGAGCGTGATCGCGCTCGTCGTGTTCGTGAACGTGATGGTGCCGAGCGACTCGACGTGCGGGTCGACCGTGCGGATGCGCCAGTACCCGGCCGCGGCCCGATCGATCGAGGCGTCGAACGTCATCCCCGGCACGACGGTCAGGTTCTGACCCTGCACCGTCCAGGGGGCGCCAACGGTGGGCTTGTACTCCACGATGATCCCGCCGCCCGCGCGCGGAGCGCCGACGAGAAGAAGAGCCAGGGCGCACGCGGGCCCGAGGAAGAACAGTCGTTTCTGCGCCATGGAGGCTTCTCCAAAGTGCGGCCGGCCGCGGCCGTCCTGGGCCGTATCGGGGGTTGCCGTCACGTTCGTCAGGGCGTCCGCGCGCATTGACGCGGGTTGTGCGATCACGCAGCGCGCGGACCGCAAAGTCGATGAGCCGCGGCGGAAGCTGTGCGAGTTGGGGGGCTACCCACCGGGAACGAGTGGCTGGACGGCACGAAGCCCCGGCCCTTGAAAACCGGGTGAATCACAGCCTCAAACCGACAACCTTCCAAACAGCCGGGGCGCTCGGAAATGGCTCGTATCCCACCCCGGGGTTGGTTACACTATCGGCCCGCGGAACAGCGGCCGGAACGGGGCCGTTGTGTGCGGTCGAATGGGGTTCACAGGGTGGTTTGCAGGGAGGTCTTTGCGCCATGAAGGTGATCTGTGATCGTGGAGCGCTGCTGGACGCCGTGAACCACGTGGCGAGCGTGGTGCCGCAGCGCACGCCCACCCCCGCGCTCTCGTGCGTCAAGCTCGTGGCCCGCAAGGTCGGGTCCGCGGGCGAGCTCACTCTGAGCGGGACCGACGCCGAGACAAGCCTGCACCTGACGCTCACCGCCGTGGATGTGCAGAAGCCGGGCGAGGTCGCCGTGCCCGCCGACAAGCTGCGCGCGATCGTTTCCGCCGAGGACGGCGAGCCGACGCTCACGCTCGAGACCGAGGGCGACCAGTGCCACATCAAGGGCACCAACGCGCACTTCCGCGTGTTCGCCTACCCGGCCAAGGACTTCCCCGCGATGCCGGACTTCAACGCGGCCGTGGGCGGAACCGGGCCCGACCCGGCCAAGGCCGTGTTCACCCAGCAGGCCGGCGCGCTGATGGACCTGGTGCAGCGGACGGTCTTCGCGACCGCCCGCGAGACCAGCCGCTACGCGATCAACGGCGTGCTCATGAAGCGCGAGGGCAAGAAGCTGGAGATGGTGGCGACCGACGGGCGCCGCCTGGCCGTCTCGCGGGCCCAGCTCACCGGCACGAGCGCCAAGGGC
>DASZWV010000465.1:0-4527 GCA_035546115.1 Phycisphaerales bacterium | reverse complement strand
GGCAACGGAGCGCCCGGCGAGTGACCGAGCGGCGGCGCGGGGTGTGCGGCGCGGCTGCCAAATACCCTCGCCGTCCGGGCGGGGCGAGGGGGAGGGGGGCGCGTGCGCGCGGGTGTGCTGGACGAGCCTGCTACCCTGCTTCAATGAGTGCGATCAGCCGTCCTGCCATGTCCGCCGACACCGAGCATTCGCTGCTTGCCGAGTACGCCGCGACGGGCAACCTCGACAACATCATCCCTCGGCTTGCACGCGACTCGCGCGCCATGCGCCGCATCGAATCGGTCGTCCAGCATCGGCACACCACGCACGATCTCGTCCTCGGCGATTCCCGCAGCGCGGCCAAGCTCAAGCCCGGCTCGGTGCACCTCGTCGTCACCTCACCCCCGTACTGGACGCTCAAGCGGTACAACGAGGGAGAGGACCAGCTCGGCCACGTCGTCGAGTACGACGAGTTCATTGCGGCCCTCGACCGGGTCTGGAAGCACTGCTACGAGGCGCTGGTGCCGGGCGGCCGTCTGGTGGTCAATGTCGGGGACGTCTGCCTGTCCCGCCGCAAGAACAACGGCCGCCACACGGTCGTTCCGCTCCACGCGACCATCCAGGAACACTGCAAGAAGATCGGCTTCGACAACCTCGCCCCGATTATCTGGCACAAGATCTCCAACGCGAACTACGAGGTCGAGGGAAGCGGGGGATTTCTCGGCAAACCCTACGAGCCCAACGCCGTCATCAAGAATGACGTCGAGTTCGTCCTCATGCAGCGCAAGCCCGGCGGCTATCGAAGCCCGACGCGCATGGAGCGTTTCCTGAGCATCGTCCCCGCCGACTGCTACCAGGTCTGGTTCCGGCAGATCTGGTCCGACATCACGGGCGCCTCCACCGCGAAGCACCCCGCGCCGTTCCCCGAGGCGCTCGCCGAGCGTCTGATCCGCATGTTCTCGTTTGTCGGCGATACCGTTCTCGACCCCTTTATGGGCACCGCAACGACGAACTACGCGGCGGCCCGGTGGGGGCGCAACAGCGTCGGCGTCGAAGTCGATCCCGCGTACTACATGGCGGCCCGCAAGCGGATGGCCATGTTCAGCACCGAGCTTTATGCGAGCGCCGCCGTTTCCGCGCGGTCGTCCGGAGACCCGCGACGTGAATGATCTCGACAAGCGCGTGGCGGAGGCCGTGAGGTTCTTCTGGTCGACGCGCACCAGCCAGAACGACAAGCAGGGATCGGGAGGCCAGCGCGACGCCGGCGCGAGGTCCGCCGTCACGGGCGGCAAGCAGCTCGACGGGTTCGTCTCGCTCGTGCGCGACGTTCTGGTGCACGCGGGGTGCCCGGCGGGATCGCTCTTCTTCGACAAGCGGGTCGAACTTCCCGGCTGGTTCCGCGCGGAGAAGAAGTGGGACCTGATCGTCGTGCACAACACGCACCTCGTCGCCGCCGTCGAGTTCAAGTCGCAGATCGGTCCCTCGTTCGGCAACAACTTCAACAACCGCTCCGAGGAGGCGCTCGGCAGCGCGACGGACATCTGGGCCGCCTACCGCGAGGGCGCCTTCAAGCCCTCGCCCCGTCCGTGGCTCGGCTATCTGATGCTCCTCGAAGACTGCGACGCATCGCAATCCGCCGTGAAGGTGAGCCAGCCGCACTTCAAGGTCTTTCCCGAGTTCCAGAACGCATCCTACATGCGCCGCTACGGCATTCTTATCCAGAAGCTCCAGCGCGATCGGCTATACGATGGGGCGTGCTTTCTCGTGTCGGGAAGCAAGGACGGCCCGCAGGGCAAGTACCGCGAGCCTGACCCGGAACTGCGGTTCGAGCTCTTCGTCCGAGGCATCGCGGCGCACGTAGCCGCGGCCTGCAAGTCGGACCTGCTCAAAGGCTGACCCCTCCCCCTCTCCCTCACCCGGGCCGCCCGGAATTCTACATGGGCCGCGCCGCACGCCATTCCCGGTGGCGGAACGTCGGTTGCGCGCCCCCGCACGCCCACCAGTTCGCGGGCGACCCGGATGAGGGAGAGGCGTGCCCGTGATGAATGGGCCGCCGGGTCAGCCGGGGAAAGCGGGACAGGCCGCGATCACCCATGCGCTGGCAGTTGCAATCTCCCGATGCTTTACTCCCTGTTTCTCGGCGTGGTGTCGGGGCTCGCGGCGGGGGCTGTCGCGCTCTTCGCCTTGCATTGGGGCCGGGGAAGCGGGTCCTTGCGAGGGGCCGCCCTGCGGGGAATTGGCGCTGGGCTGCTGCTCGCGGCGCTCATCATGGGGACTCTCATGCAGGCCACCAGCCAGAACGAGGCCATCGAGATCCGGACCTCGGGCCAAGCCTCGCCGGGCAATGGACTCGCATTTGGAGTTCCGGTCAACGCCGAGCGGGACGCTTGGCGCCGGCGCTGGTCCGATTTCGGTCGAAACGCCACGGTGTTCACCATGCTCGTGCTGTTTGGCTTTGGGATGGCAAAGGATCGCCCCGACGGAGTTGCGGGTCCCAGCGCCGCCGGCGGGGTTTAGCCCCGCGATTGCGCCTCGCTCCCACCGATCCGCCCGCTGAAGGCCCTCGTCCGAACCGCGCTCGCCATGGTCCGAGGCGCGCAGGCCATGGCCTGCGCCGCTCTCGCCATGGCCTCCGCTGCTCCCGCCTTGGCCTGGGGGCCGCGGGCCATGGCCTGCGCCGCTCCCGCCATGGCCTGAGGCTCTCAGTCCTTGGCCTGCGCCGCTCGGGCCAGGGAATGCGCCGCTCGGGCCTTGGCCAGCGCCGCTCTGGCCCGGAAATGCGCCGCTCGGGCCGGGGAATGCGGCATTCTCGGGCCGGTGCGCGTGAAACGGTTCCCCACATGAGGCGGGCGGATTGTCGCGCCGATGACCATGCATATGATATATGAGAAGTATACAACATATGCGGGCGTGCGGTCGCGGAAAGATGATTCTCGCGTGCCGGGCGGCCAAGCCGCGGCGTAGATCGGCCGATGCCGGGCGGTCGCCGCGCGGTGTCGCACGGCAAGGACCCTTTCACCGCTCATATCCGGAGGCACTCCCATGAGCAACTCGTATCTGCCGTCTCGCGAAGCCGACCTTGACAACTGGCTGAACAACTTCAAGACGCTCATCGCCGCCAACCCGACCAACTATGGTCTGGCCGCCGGCGACGCCACGGCGATCACCACGGCCTACACGAACTGGCACACCGCCTACCAGGCCGCGGTGAACCCGACGACGCGCACCAAGGCGACGGTGCAGACCAAGAACGAGCAGAAGGCCGTCGTGCTCGGGGTCGTCCGCCCGTACGTCAGCACCATCCAGGCCAACCACGCCGTCAGCGATGCGCTCAAGATCGGCCTCGGGCTCCGCGTGCGCGACACGGTGCCCACGCCCGTGCCCCCGCCGAGCACCTTCCCGCTGCTCACCATCACCGAGCCGATGCGCGGCATGCAGGATGTGCGGGCCGCCGATGAGACCACGCCCAACAAGCGGGCCCGCCCGAGCGGCGCGGCGGGGCTGCTGCTGTTCCGCGCGGTGGATGCCGCGCCCGTGAGCAGCCCCGACGATGCGCGGTTCCTCTCCTTCGTCACGCGCTCGGAGTTCGCCTCCACCTTCGACCCCGCCGACAACGGCAAGACGGCGACCTACTTCGCCCGCTGGACCAACGCCAAGGGCGAGGTCGGCCCGTGGTCGGCGCCGGTCAGCATGCCCATCGCGGCTTGAGGCCTGTTCACCACCGAGAGCACAGAGAGCACCGAGGAAGGCGGGAGAGGGTGTGCTGATTCGTTCCCCTCTTCACCCTCCATCCTCCTCTCTGTGCTCTCGGTGTTCTCGGTGGTGAGTTCTTCTTCGGAGTTCCCCATGCCCTTGCCCACCGCCCCCGCCCCACAGACCCGCGCCCACCAGCGATCCCGCATCACCCCCGCGAGCGCGGGGCTGCCCGATCCGCGGCCGCTGACCGGGTACACCGCCGAGTACCAGGAGCTCGACGGGCACTCGCGCGTGAACATCACGCTGGATTCGCCCTGCATCATCCGCGAGCCCGCGTGGGTGCTCATCGACGTCGCCGATGGGAGCGCGCTCCCGCCGGATGCGATGAAGGCGCTCTCGCCGACGGAGTTCTTCCTCGACTTCGTGAAGATCATCCCTGGGACGGTCTGCCTCGTGCAGGTGCCCTACCAGGACATGCAGGTGCAGAACTACTTCGGCGGCTTCGTGAGCCCGGGAGCGAAATGGTTCAGGGCCCCGACGACCTGAGGCGGGGGCGAAGCCCCAAGTCTTGGTCATAATCCCAATCCTAATCATAATCATAATCTCTTGGCTGTTTCCGGCGAGGAACAGGAGATTACGATGAGGATTAGGATTATGATGAGGACCGAGCCGGGTTGCGGCGGGGCCCCTCCCCGGCTTGTTCAGCCTCTGACCGCTCCCAGCAGCTCGCGCGGGCGGGCCCTGTTCACGCCGAGGATCGCCGGCAGCGCCGCGCCGATGGTGATGATCGCCAGCAGCAGCCAGCCCACGGCGATGTCCAGCGGCGGGAAGCGGGTCGTCATGGTGAAGCCG
>DASZWV010000464.1:0-5651 GCA_035546115.1 Phycisphaerales bacterium | reverse complement strand
CGCGGCGCCCGCGATCGCCGCGACCAGCAGGGGCATCGCGATGATCTTCACCACGTCCGACCAGCCCCCGCCCAGCGGTCGCGTCCCCGCGACGCAGTAGTGCGTGTGGTACCCGGCATACCCGACGGCCATCCCGACCGCACCCGCCGCGACCTTGTACTCCATCGGCGCCAGCCACACGCCCACGATGCTCACCAGCGCCGAGGCGGCCGACCATGCCGAGGCGATCCACAGCTTCGTCCCGAATCGCCCCTGCGCCTGGAGCAGGCTGTGCCCGGGCGCGAGCGCTCCCGCGAAGAGCATCCCCACGCTCATGATCTGGAACGGAAGGACCGAGGGCTCCCACTTCATCGGGTCGTCCTTCGGCGAGAAGAACAGCAGGATCACCGGGCGGGCCGCGACCACCTGCAGCGCGCACACCGGCGCGACGATCGCCGCCAGCGCGTGCCCCGCCCGCACCAGCGCCGCCCGCAGGCGCGCCGGGTCGTCGGTCATCTTCCCCAGCGTCGGGAACAGCACCGCGTCGATCTGCACCGCCAGCATCATGAGCGTCTGCATCGACAGCGCGAACGCCTGGTAGAAGAACCCCGCGAGTTCCTGCCCGACCTTCGGCCCGGGTCCCACCGATCCGAGCACGAGCACCGGCACGCTCGACGGGATCGTGAACGCCAGGTTCGTCAGCAGCACCATCGTCCCCGGGACCAGGATGTACTTCCAGGCGCGAAGCTGCGGGGTCCGCCGCACCCGAATCGGCGCCGCCCGCGCGTAGATCAGGCAGCGCACCGCGCCGACGATCATCCGCGGCCACACCAGCGCGTACGCGCCGAACTTCATCAGCGCGAGCGCCACCTGCGACACGGGCTGAACGACCCCCTGGGCCGCCGTTCCCAGCGCGGCATACTTGAAGCGCAGGTCGATCTGCACCTTCGCCTCCTGCACGAGCGTCAGGTTGTACAGCGGCTGCGCCAGCGCGAAGATCAGCAGGATCGGCACCAGGCGCGGCTCGTTGTAGTGGTTCGCCACCAGCCGCGAGAGCAGGATGATGACGAGCGCCGAAACAAAGCCGGAGGCCTGCGCGATCCAGAACGCGGAGTTCTGCCAGAGATGGAACCGCTTCTGCCGCGCGATCAGCACCTCGCGCACGCCGATCTGCTGGGCCATGTTCGCGTAGGTCTGCACGTTCAACGCGATCGCGAACAGGCCGAAGTCCTCCTTGAGCAGGATCCGCGCCAGCCACATCTGCGCCACGAACGACAGCACCCGCGTGAACAGCGACTGCCCACTCATGAGCATGAAACCCGTGGCGGCCTTGCGCCCCAGAGCGGTGCCCGGCGCCGGCGGCTCCGGCAGCGCGCCCGCATCCGGCGGCGGCTGGAGGCCATCGGCCTCGGCGACGATTGCCTCCGGGTTCGCGCTCATGGGTTCGACCGCACTCCCGAACCGAACACGTCATGCCCCGCATCCCGCAGCGTCTTCTCCCGCCTCGCAAGCTCCAGATCGCCGTCGACCATCATCCGGATGAGTTCCTCGATGCTCGTCCGCGGCGTCCACCCCAGCACGCTCCTCGCCTTCGAGGCGTCCCCGCACAGCGTGTCCACCTCGCTCGGACGCATGTACCGCTGGTCGAACCTGATGAAGTCCTTCGCCTCCAGGCCCGCGTGCGCAAACGCCCGCTCGGCGAACTCGCGCACCGACATCGAGCGCCCCGTCGCGATCACGTAGTCATCTCCCCTGGGCTGCTGCAGCATCCGCCACATCGCTTCCACGTAGTCCCCCGCGAAGCCCCAGTCGCGCATCGCATCCAGGTTCCCCAGGAACAGCGCCGACTGCAGCCCCAGCTTGATCCGCCCCACCGCCCGCGTGATCTTGCGCGTCACGAACGTCTCGCCCCGCCGCGGCGATTCATGGTTGAACAGGATCCCGCACGAGGCGTGCAGCCCGTACGCCTCGCGATAGTTCACCGTCGCGTGTTGCGCCATGACCTTCGCCACCGCGTACGGGCTCCGCGGCCGGAAGGGCGTCGTCTCGCGCTGCGGCGTCTCCGCCACCCTGCCGTACATCTCCGAGCTCGACGCCTGGTAGTACCGCACCGCCCGCCCGCTCACCTGCTGATAGTCACGCACCGCCTCGAGCAGCTTCACCGCCCCGAGCGCCACGCTCTCGGCCGTGTGGATCGGAATCTCGAACGACACGCGCACGTGGCTCTGCGCCGCCAGGTTGTACACCTCGTCCGGCGCGATCGATCGCACGAGCTTCTCCAGGCAGTTCGCGTCCGTCACGTCGCCGTGGTACAGAACCATCCCCGGAGCGTTGTTCTTCTGCAGGTGCGGGTCCTGGTAGATGTGATCGATCCGCGCCGTGTTGAACAGCGACGCCCGCCGGATGATCCCGTGCACCTGATACCCCTTGGCGATGAGCAACTCGGCCAGGTACGACCCATCCTGCCCGCTGATCCCGGTGATGAGCGCCCGCGGCGGCGATGACGGTGTTGGTGCGGGGGTCGTGGGGGGCATGGGTGGTGAGTTATCGGCAATCCGCGCCCGCCGAATGCGTCCGGTCCGCCCCCGTTCCCCACAAATCCGCCGCCCCACCTACGCCGCTCGCACCCTACGGGTTTGGCAGTGTTGGATCGCGCCCGGTCAGCAGCCCGTACACCAGCACCGCCACGAGGAGCGCGCCAAGCGCGACCGGTCCCGCCCAACGCACAAACCGTATGGTTCCCGGCTCACGCTCGGGGCGGGCCGACCCCGCGGCCATGAGCGCAAACAGGATGAGGATCAGCGGCTCGTGATACCGCTGCCAGCAGTTCGCATTGGCGCACTGCGATGCGACGAACGCCGCGATCGCGCACCCGATGATCCACCGCCGCTTGCCCTCGACGATCGCCAGCCACGCCGCGAGCATCGGCGCGCCGATCGTCGCGAGCACAATGATCAGGATGCTCGTCCGCCCGCCGATGTACGCGATGCCGCGCGATTCCATCGCCCTCACCACCTGCCACAACCCGCTCGCCCGCGGCTCATAGAGATACGTCGTCTCCGGAAGCGCGCCCGCGGCGAGTCCCAAGGCCGCGGCGCCGAACGTTGCCCATCGCGCCCCGCGCCACAGCCGCACCATCCCCGGCCACCACCACGCCACAAAGAACGGCGAGAACACGCCGACGAGCGCAAGAAAAAACACCGGCGTTGTTGCGTTCACCCCGTGCTCGTGCTGCCCCTGAAAGCTCGGGGGCGTCAGCCCGTGCCACAGCGCCGCGAACCAGCCGAGCACGGCCACCGCCGGAACGCAGGCAAACCCCGCCGCGCTCGTCATTCCAATCCGCCCGCCCGGCGCCCGCAGGGCGCTCGCCAAGCATCCCTCATCCTCGCCCGTCGGGCTCAACCATGCCGCGGTCACGAACGGAGCGGCGACCCACAGGTGGCTCTGCCGCACGAGCACGGTGAGAACAAGCAACACGCACCCGATTCCGACCGACCACGCCCCGCGCCAGTGCGTCCCCACGAACGCCCCCGATGCCGCCAGCACCGCCACCACCAGCAGCCATCCCGCATTGTCCGGCAGAAGCCACACGCCCGAGGTGAACACGTACGGGCTCGCCACGATCGGCAACCCGAGTGCCGCCAGTTCCCACCATCTCCAGCCGCGCAAGGTCCCCGCCCGCCCGATCAACCATCCGCACAAGCCCAGCAAGCCCAGCGTGAACACCGACGCGCCGACTTGCAGCCCCAGCGCCCCGGCGCCGGTCGCCCGCTCCACCGCCGCCATCAGCAGGTGATACCCCGGCGTCGTCGCGGAGGCATAGTTCCGAAGGTCCGGCCGCGGCAGCTCCGACGCGAACTCCAGGATCGCCTTGATGTGGTAATCGAACTGATCGCACGCCGCGCGGCCGCGCATCCAGCCCAGTCCCCACAGAACGCCGGCGGGCACCAGGAACAGGACCGCCATCGCCACACCCAGCCCCGCCAGGACCCGCGAGGGATCCGGCAAGAGCGAACGGCGCTTGTGTGAAACGGGTGTTTGAGGCATACTCGGGATCGTGCGGCGGCTTCCTACGCCTTATCGACGCTCACTGTGCGGCCTGTTCACGGCCGCGGCCATCTTCTGCTCATCGGCCGCCCGGGCCGACGATCCCGGCGCCCACCGCATGCTCGACCGCACGGAGTACGCCACGCGCCTTCGAGCCCTCTGGCTCGGAGAGTGCATCGCCAACTGGACCGGCCTGCGCACCGAGGGGCTGGTATCCACGCCCCCGTTCCTCAGCGACGCCGATTGGGGCACCTCTCCCTTCCCCGATCGTCCCTGGGCCTTCCTCGACGTCTTCCTGTGGGACAATCCCTGGAGGGCCGACGACGATACGGACGTTGAGTACGTCTACCTCCACGCCATGCACACCCTCGGCGTGAACCGCCTCACGCCCGACCAGATCGCCTCGCAGTGGATCGACCACATCAACTCGTACATCTGGGTCTCCAACGCGGCCGCCCGGGCCCTGATGTCCGCCGGCGTCAAGCCGCCCATGACAGCCCTCGCCCAGGGGCTCGACCCGGCCGCTCCCGCCGATTCGTCGCTCATGATCGACGCCCAG
Organism: Phycisphaerales bacterium; assembly: GCA_035546115.1. Classification (GTDB taxonomy): domain Bacteria; phylum Planctomycetota; class Phycisphaerae; order Phycisphaerales; family UBA1924; genus UBA4658. The sequence goes on along the minus strand of DASZWV010000464.1, from coordinate 1,066 downwards.
CTCACCACCGAGATGTTCGGTGTGCTCTGTCCGGGAATGCCGGATCGCGCCCTCCAGATGGCCGACCTGCCGATCCGCACCACCGCCCGCGGCCACGCCATGCACGCCGCGCAGTTCTACGCGCTGTGCTACTCGCTCGCCTCTCAGGTCGATCGCTCATCCAGCGGCCGTCAGCAGGCGATCTGGCTGGTGCAGGAGGCGCGCAAGTACATCCCCGACTCTTCCAAGACCGCGGACATCATCGACTTCGTCCTCGCGGACTTTCTCGCCAATCCCGACCCGGACGACTGGGAGTCCACGCGCGATAGGGTCTACCAGCGATACCAGGGCGATGCAACGGCCAACGGCTTCGTCTATCGCGCCTGGTACGAGTCGTCGACCAATCTCGCGTGCGGCGTCATGGCCCTCCTGTACGGCCAGATGGACTTTGTCCGCACGATCCAGATCGGCACACTCTCCGGCTGGGATTCCGACAACGGCACCGCCACCATGGGTGGTCTCGTTGCCTTCGTGCAGGGCCAGGCGTTCCTCGACATGTACTCCTGGGTCAGCGACAACTTCTGGATCACTCGCACCCGCGACGATCTTCCCGACTACACGCCCGGGCCGACCTTCGACGGCGAGGACACGTTCACGCTCATGGCCCGGCGCATGCTCCCGATCATCGATCGCGAGGTCGTTGCCGCCGGCGGATGTGCCGCCGTCGGTCCCGCCAGCCCCTCCGGCGCGCCCGCGGGAACCTGGCTGCTGCCGCCGGGAGGCGCCGGTCCCGGCGTCTCGCACGCTCTCGCCCTTGCCCGCTCGCCATCCCAGCAGGAGTTTGCCCGGAGCGCGAACTGGTCGGTGCGATTGGCGGGTGGCTCGGTGACACCCTCCACGGACGTCCCGGGCGCTCCAGAGGCCGGGTACGGCTGGGCGAGTCCGGGCTTCATCGCCGACGGCCTTGAGTCCGACGCCCGCGGCCTCGAAGAGTTCGGCTCGCCGCGCGGCTACTGCTCCACCCAGCGAGCCGGCGGCAATCCCCCCGCGACTCCCCAGTCCTTCACGGTGACCTACGACCGTCCCG
>DASZWV010000463.1:0-2331 GCA_035546115.1 Phycisphaerales bacterium | reverse complement strand
GATGTGAAACTCCATCCGCGCTGGTTCACGATCGCGAAATGGGGCGGCGCGGCGGCGACGCTCGCGCTGCTGGGGCTCTGGTTCTGGAGCGGGGGCCATTGGTGGGATCACCATCTCGGCGGACGAGTCATGCTTTCCGTCGGGTTCGGGCGGATCGGTTTGGCGAAAACTACTCCTGGAGCAGAGCGCTTTGTCCCAATAGTTGGAGGACCGCCGCACGCCCTTCCATCGTGGGGTTGGGGGCTCACATGGTGGTTCGAGTTCCATGGAAGCAGCGCCGCGTTCCATTGGATCGTGCTGATCCCGATCTGGCCGCTCGCCGTGTCGGCGCTCGCCGCGAGCATGCTCGCGTGGCGTCTGGAAGTGCTCGCGCGGCGCGGTGCCGCGATCCCGCGCTGTCCCCGGTGCGGATACGACCGCTCGGGCCTGCCCCTGCTCGCGGAGTGTCCCGAGTGCGGTTCCGGGAATCCTCGCGGCGTGCTCAAGCCGCTGCGGGCCGCCCTGGAGGTGCGCGGGATCAATGCGCCTCTCATCTTCGTGATCGTCGGCGGGATGGAGGTGTTGCTCGCGGTCGCGACAGCGTTCTGGTAGACGGGCGGCACGCGAAGCAAGGCCACTCGCCGATCCGTGGCGCGTTCCCACCGCCGGAAAGCCTTTCCCCGCGCGCGGACGGTCCCTCCCCGCAGGCGGAGAAGGGCTCCCCGGCGGAGGAGAATCGCTCCCCACGCGCGGAGAATCGCTCTCCATCGCCGGAGATCGCCTCTCCGCAGCCCGGGAGCGGCTCTCCGCAGCAGCGGAGCGATTGTCCGCATCGGGAGAACCGCTCTGCGCAACTTGGTACCGACCCGGCGCGACCGAGAACGCCATCGAGCTCTGCGGGGTGTGCGTTGTGCGCCGGCGCAGGCTGCGCGGACGGAGGCACAGCGCCGGGTGCAGCGTTCGGAGCGCAGAGTGAACCGCCGGATGCGCCGATGGGTGCCGCAACCGGATCGCCTCTGCACCTTGCACTCCGCACTCTGCACTGTTCCCGCGATCCCAACTCCATTCCCGCCCATCGCGGGAGAAGGACCTGGTGTCTCATGGGCACAGTCATGCCCCGCGACAACGCGCAGATGGTGACGTTCGGCAACATGCACATCGATCCCTGGAACGTGAACATGGTGGCGATCGGCGTGGCGAGCGCCGATTACATGGACTTCAAGTCGGCCGCGAGCGACGCCCAGGCCGCGCTGACGGCGGCGGAGACCGCCCGGCTCAACTCCAAGGCCGCGACCGATGCGTACTACTCCGCCGTCGCCAAGCTCCGCGCCAAGGCCGCGATCTGCGTGCGCAGCATCCAGGCCAAGGCCAAGGCGACCGGCGATACCAACATCTACGCGCTGGCGCAGATCTCCCCGCCCGACCCGCGCTCGCACACCGGCCAGCCCCCCGCGCAGCCCACGACCCTGCGGGCCACGCTCAACCCCGACGGCTCGATCACGCTCGCGTGGAAGTGCTCCAACCCGCGCGGCGTGTCTCGCGTGGTGTACTTCGTGCAGCGCAAGCTCGACACGGAGACCGAGTTCACGCTCGTGGACACCGTCGGCGAGAAGATGTTCACCGACAAGAACCTCCCCTTCGGCACCCAGCAGGCCGTGTACATGATCACCGGCAAGGCGGGCTCGCTGACCGGCCCGGTGAGCGAGGCGTTCACGGTGATGTTCGGCACGGGCGGGGGCTGTGGCCTCACGATCGTAGGCACCTCGACCGGCACGGCGCCCGCGGTGAAGATGGCGGCTTGAGCAAAGCTGCAAATCGCAAAGCAGCAAAGCAGCAAATCAAGACAGCGGCCCCGGGCGCGCGTGCGCTCGGGGCTGCTTTTTCCGGCATTGTGGTAGACTGGAGGGATGCGACTCCGTCAAGCCGCTGCACCCGATCGGACGCCCGCGCGGTCGGGAGCGCTGGCAACCGTCTTGCGCGCGTTCCTCTGGCTGTGCGCCGGCGTGGTGATCAACTCGGCCTTGGCTTGTTGCCTCGTGTACCCACCGGGGCAGCCGGCGGAGTTCATTCCGGCGTCAAAGGGCGGGCTCGCCCGCAGCTGGGTTCGACCGGCTCCAAGCGACTGGTCGGCACCCGCGGCGGCATGGCGGTCGGCAAGTTGGAGGTTTACATCCATCCAGCAGCAGGGATCGCGGTACTTGGAGCCGACGTGGAAAGAGAATGGCGAGACTGTGATCGTCGGCATGGAAGAAATACGAGCAGGTGTGCCCTTTCGCTGCTTGTGCGCCTGGATCCAAAGTGAGCGCGGACGCCACGCACCCGCGGTTCCGCAGGAACACGGCGTGCTCAAGG
>DASZWV010000462.1:0-4024 GCA_035546115.1 Phycisphaerales bacterium | reverse complement strand
CACGCCGGGGCGCCCCGCGGCGGCTTCGCGTCCATGGTCGTCGCGTTGCCGAACATGTCCACGACTGTGACGGACTCGCGCAGCGGGTACACCTCCACGAACGCGTGATCGGGCGACGCCGAGTCGTTCCACGCGACCACCCCCGCCCGCACGAGCGCCTCGCCACCGAGGCCCGTTCCGAGCCCCGCCAGCGAGGATGCGCCCGCGCGCTCGGCGATCAGGAACGCGTGCACGCCCGGCGCGGCCGGGATCGAGCCGACCACCCGCCGCCCGGCCAGCCGCTCGGCCATGAGCGCCGTGACGCCAAGCTCCGGCGCGGGCAGGATGGCGAACTCCTCGGCCGCCGAGCCCGAGCCCGCCGGCGCGATCTTCCACGGGGCGTTCAGCGCGATCCGTGGCGGCGGCGTGCTCGGGGCGTTCGCGCCGGCGCCGATCCTCGGATCTCCGTCCGCGGACATGGTGCGCCAGAACTCGGCGATCTTCCGGGCCGCCACAACCGCCCGGGCCCGCGGCCCGAACCGCGCCATGTCGGGCAGCTCCGGCACGACCGTCAGCTCGAACGCCTCGCCCGCGCGGCAGCGCTCACGCCAGGCGCGGGCCAGATCGGCCATCGCCTCGACCGGAAACCCCAGCGGATAGATCGTCGGCATCGCATCCACCAGCGGCCCGGGCGCGACGTTGCTCGCCGAGTTCGGCCTTCCGGAATCCACCTTGGCCCCCGCCGAACGCTGGAACGATGGGAACGTGTAGTCGGCGCGCCACGGAAGGGCGATCTTCGGCCCCGGCACCAGCCGCGCCGAGAACACCTCGAACCCCTCCAGCCCCGCGCCCGCCGGACGGCGGAGGGCGTGGGTGTCGTCGGTATGGCCCAGTTGATACCGGAGGATGCGCTGCCCGAGCGCATCGAGCGTCGGCTCCACGAAGGCGCCCCAGATCGCGGGATCGAGCGCGGCCATTCCCAGCGCATCGGTCGGGTCCAGCGTCTCCTTCGCGGCCACGCTCGGCGGAACATCGCCGACCACGAGCGTGATCTCCTGCCCCTGCACGATCAGGCGCTCGATCGTCGGCGAGCGGCGGGCAAGGTCGGCCTTCTCCTGCTCGACCGGAGTCCGGGCGTCGAACGCCGGGAGCGACAGAAACCGCGTGTGCGTGCGGCCGACGAGCGGAACCAGGCGCTCCAGCAGCGGCTCGGGAAGCCGGTCGGCCGCGATGCCGAACCGGGCGAAATCGGCGTTGCGCACCGCGCTCTGGGAGAGCTTGAGCGGCTCCGGAAGCGTGGCAAACCAGACCTCGGAGCGCGACACGTTGATCGCCCCGCCGTCGCCCGGGCCGCCCGCGTCGATGTCCATCACGGCGCGGTACCAGCCGAGGCCGGGCAGGTTCGGCGACCACATCGTCGGATGCGCCGAGGGATCGAGGGCGAACGACTGCTGCGCAACCCGCCGCCCGTCCACGTCGGTGATCACCACCCGCGCGTGCAGTTGCTCGCCCCCCTGGTCGCGGGCGAGCATGCCGAGCGTGGCCTTCTGCGGGGCCACGAACAGGCCCGTCGGCTCGGTGCTCCAGAAGCGCGTCCGCGGCAGGAGCGCGATGGAGACGTCGTCGAACAGCGCAGCGCCCGAGACGTCGGCGTGCACGACGGTGTGCTCCGCCATCGTCTCCGTGGGCGGCGGCGTGAACATCTCCGGCTGGAGAAGCTCCAGGTCGATCTGCAGCCACGCCGCCTCCGGGAAGCGCCCGGCCACGACGACGGTCGCGGTCGTCCATCCCGTCGGCGAGAGGATCGGCTCCGAACGCGCCTCGGACCCGGCGATGGGCCGCAGGCGCTGGTCCAGCAGCCGCGCGGTCAGGAAGGCGCGGCCGTGCTCGAGGTCGAGCGTCTTGACCTTGGCCGACACCGTGTAGTCGGCGTCGGGGAAGATGGGCACCTCCCCCGGGTCCAGCCGCAGGCACGCCGACCCGCCATGGGTCGGGACTTCAACGCACGCCTTGCCCGACACGGCGTCCTTGTAGTAGAACTCGGCGCGGTTCCACTGCGGGAAGCCGGGCCGCCTTGCAGAGGGCGGGCCGTTCGGGTCGTCCTGGGCGTGCGACCAGTGCGCGGGCACGGGATAGGGATTGCCCGGCTCCTCGAAATCGAACAAGCGGACGATCCGGTTGGCCGCGCTGGGCCGGTGGACCGTCTCCGTCGCGCCAGGTCCCGGCGGTGTTGGAATCGAAATCACCAACGGCTCGGCCTTCGGAGCGGGCGGCGCCGGCGGGTTCGCACCCGCGGGAACGCCCAGCCCGGCCGCGGCCAGAAGCCCCGCGGCGAGGCCAACGGTTCGGCGCGCGGATTGTGCCCTGCTCCCGGAGGTCATGCCCCAGATATCGGCGGTATCTCGGACAAACCCCAAATCCCCGCTCCCGAATCCGGTGTCAGAGCGCCACCTTCCGGTTGTAGATGAACCACTCCAGCATCATCACCCCGAGCGCCCCGAGCAGCAGATACGGCCACAGCTTGCGCGTCAGGTCGGATTCCCGCTCATCCTGCGCCTGCACCTCCTCACGGGCCATGGCCAGGCGCGGCACGGCGCCGATGTCGCTCTCGTACGGGTCCAGCAGGTTCACGGCGACGTTCCGCCGGACCGACGCCCCATCCGCGACGTCGATCGGCGAGGCCTGACCCTCCCACGCGACGGTGTACATGCCCGTTCTGGCGATCGGCCCGAAGGAGACCGTGCCGTCGGGCCCCTGCTCGAGGTTCACCGAGTCATTGCCCGGCATGAGCAGGCGGATGTGGTCCGACCCCGGCGGCAGGCGCGTCGTGAGCGTGTCGCCCGCCCGGATCCCCTCGCTCAGCACGCCCGCCTGCGTGTCGCTCAGGTGCAGCACGCTCCCGGCCAGGAACAGCACCCAGCCCGGATCGAACGGCCAATCGCTATCGGCGACATCCCACGGCACGACGATCGCCTGCAGGTTGGCGTCCGTGATCTCCACGATCGCCGGTCCCTCGGTGAACTCGGCGATCTTCTTCACCGGCGTGTCGGGCGCGATCTTCACCTTGCGGGTCTTCGCCACGTTGATCTTGTCGAGCCCGGCCAGGCGCAGCACCGGATGGTCGCGGTCGTACGCGGCGATCACCTCCGCCTTTCCCGGCCCCTCGTCGATCAACCCCAGCGGCGGCGGCGGAACCGCCCCCAGCACGAGCGAGCGGCCGGGCGGGAGCCCGGGGCCGCGGCTCTTGTCCGGAAGCGTCACGGTGGGCAGCACGCGATCGAAGATGAACACGTCGTACTGCGCGAGCCCGCCACCCTCGCCCTTGTCGAGCATCTGCTGGAACTGCTCCGGCGATTTGATGTCGAACTTGCTCAGGTTCAGCCCGTCGAGGGCGGACTTGATGAACAGGTTGCCGTTGGTCACCAGCACCACCGACAGCCGCTTGGCGGGCGGGATTGTGAGATACCCCGTGTTGTCCGTCGAAAGCGCGTCGCGCTCCGAGGGCATGATCCGCACCATCGCCACGCCCCCCGTCATCCGCTCTACGGGGAACACCACGCCGCCCAGCCCGGGCACGAGCCGCGGCTTGAGCGGCGGCAACTGGTCCTTCGGGTCGGTCCCCGCGGGGGCATCCACTTTCGCCGAATCCGTGCCGACGGGCTGCGTCGCCGCGGCCACGTGGATGGACTTCAGGCTCTGCGGCTCGCCGTCGATGGTCAGTTCGGCGTCGATGTTCCGCGGGGCCGTGTCCGTGCTCTGCAGGCTGATGAAGACGTTCACGCGCGCCGGGTTGTCGAACGCCCGCTCGGCGCGAAGGCCGATGATCGCGATGTTGGGCGAGTCCTGCCCGCCGACGGCGTGGTACACCACGCGGTCCTCGGGCGCCGTCTGGACTCGCTCGGCGTCGGGCAGCCGGCCGTCGGAGAAGATGTGAATGGCCGCGCCGGGGCCCGAGGCCACGAAGCCCGCGGGCATGCCGTTGACGTTTTCCTTGACCTGGTCCTCGAACTTCTTGGTGCCCGTGTACGCCCGCGCGAGCGCGTAC
>DASZWV010000461.1:0-2549 GCA_035546115.1 Phycisphaerales bacterium | reverse complement strand
AGTAGCCCCGCCGCCGACGTCGAGGAAGTTCGCGGGGGTGCCTCCGTGGAGCTTGATGATGTCCATAGTGGCCATGGCGAGGCCCGCGCCGTTGACGAGGCACCCGATGTTGCCGTCGAGGGCGATGTAGGAAAGGCCCGCGGCCTTGGCGCGGAGTTCGGCCGCGTTTTCCTCGGTGGGGTCGGCAAGCTTCTCGAGGTCCGGGTGGCGAAACAGGCCGTTGTCGTCGAAGGAGAACTTGGCGTCGATGGCCATGATGGCGGGACCGGCGGCGGTGGTCGCGATCACGAGCGGGTTGATCTCGGCGAGGGTGCAGTCTTTCTCGACGAAGAGCCTGGCGAGCTTCTGCATGACGTCGGCGGCCTGGCCGGCGAGCTTGCCGGTGAGGCCGAGGCGGTAGGCGACTTTTCTCGCCGCGAAGGACTGGAGGCCCAGGGTGGGGTGGAGGGGCTGCTTGATGATGGCGTCGGGGTTGTTGTGGGCGACGGTTTCGATCTCGACGCCGCCCTCGCGCGAGGCAATGAGGATGTTGCGGCGCGTCTGGCGGTCGGTGGTGATGGCGAGGTAGAACTCTTCCTTGGGTACCGCCACGCTCCGCGTGGCGTCGGAGCCGGACCCCACGCGGAGCGTGGGGGTACCCCGATCGGCGATGTCGACGCCGGCGGCGATGAGGAGCTTCTTGACGGCGAGGCCTTCGGGGCCGGTCTGGGGGCTGACCATCTTGTTGGTCAGCATGAACTGGGCGGCCTTCTTGGCCTCATCGGCGGTCTTGACGAGCTTGACGAAGCCGGCCTTGCCGCGGCCGCCTGCGTGGACCTGGGCCTTGATGACGATGAGTGTGTTCTGCGGCGTCATGCCCGCGGCCTTGGCGACCTTGTTGAAGGCATCCTCGGCGGCGAGGGGGGATTCGATGACCTGACCGGGCGGAACAGGGATGTTGTACGACGCGAGGAGGTCGCGGGCCTGGTGTTCGTGGATCTTCATGGTGGGGAGGTGACGGAGCGAGGAGTGACGAAGTGATGGGGGGAGTCGAGCTTGGCCGCATCATACTCGCGGTTGGGGCGTGTGCGAATCATGGCGCGGCGATGCGGGGAATCTGTATACTGGGGTGTGCGCCGGGTGATTCACAGCGTGTGGCTGGCGAGCGCGATGGCGGCGGGGATGTGCATTGGCGGCGGGGCGGCGCTCGGGCAGGCGGGCCGGGCGGATTCGGCGGCGTTCGTGTCGCGCCTGGATGGGGCGTTCAGGCGGAACGATGCGGGGGAGATGGAGCGGATCCTGCGCGAGGCGATGACGACGGAGGCCGGGTGCGAGTTGTGCTGGAAGGTGATGCAGTGCGAGAGGGCGGATCTGCGGGTGGTCGGGGCGAGCGTGCTGGCGTCGATGGCGGATGCGGAGGCGCTGGCGCGGACGGCGCAGCGGCTGGATGTGGTGAACCGCGCCGATGAGCGGCGGCTGCTGGTGCGGGCGATCGGGCCGAGGGCGGCGGCGTGGAGATCGGATCGGAAGGAGAGGGACCCGCGGGGGCCCGGCGGTGCATCCGGGAAGGACATCGAGAAGTTGCTGGCGCCGTTCATGGATGACCGCGACAAGATGGTGCGTGCCGCGGCGGTGCAGGCGCTGGCGGATTGCGGGCGCGGGGAGATGCTCGAGCGGATGACGGGATCGCTCGGGCTTGCGCCGGTGCAGGTGCGCAAGTGGAACACGACCGACGACACATCGGTCGTGACGATGGCGGTGTACGGGGCGGTGGCGTCGGTGACGGGGCTACGGCCCGAGAGCGCGGCGCAGGTGCGGGAGTGGCTTGCGGCGCATCGGGGCGCGCTGGCCGGCGCGGAGGATGGCAAGCGGCCGTGGGAGGAGGGCGCGGCGGTGGAGAAGCCGCCGGAGATGCGGGGCGGGCGGCTGCAGACGCCCTCGCTGATCGTGCGATTCGAGACGAAGGAGATGCGAGCGCCGGGGGATGTGTCGGGCGACGAGTGGCAAAGGCTCGTGGAGACGTTCGAGCGCGGGTGCTCGCGGGCGCGGAGCGCGGCGGAGGGAGTGTTCGGAACGGCGCACCTGCCGCCGATCCAACTGATCCTGGCGGACGACTCGAACATCGCGAGCTATGGGGGAACGGCGAAGGGATACTTCGGGTTCTCGCTGGGCAACTGCGTGGTGATGCGGGTCGGGCGGCCGGTGGTGATGGAATCGGTGCTGGCGCACGAGTTCGTGCACATCATCCACCAGGCGAACTATCGCTCGCAGCCGCGCTGGATCATGGAGGGGATGGCGGAGAGCCTGTCGAAGTCGGCGGTGTCGTCGGGGTGGCCGGCGCGGATCCGGCACGCATCGGCGGAGCTGCAGAAGCGGCTGGCGACGGGGGCGGTGTCGGGCGTGATCCGGTGGACGAGCTCGGGGAGCTCGGGGGAGCCGTACGAGCTGTACGAGCAGGGGCACCTCGTGGTGGACTACCTGCGGTTCGGCGGTTTCACGTGCCCGGAGGCGCGCTTGAACGTGCTGATGGGTCGGCTGGCGCGCGGGGAGAGCGCGGATCGGGCGCTGCA
>DASZWV010000460.1:0-12207 GCA_035546115.1 Phycisphaerales bacterium | reverse complement strand
CACGTGCCACGCCCCGAGCTCGCGCACCGCCTGCGGGATGGTCCGTTCTCCCAGCCCGGTCGAGAGCGACCCGCAATCCCACAGCACCGCCTCGGACCCGCACCGGATCAGATGGCACGACCCATCCCCCACCGCGAGCGTGTCGATCCGCAGCGCCACGCCCGCGGGCATGCGCGTGTGCCAATAGAACTCACCGCCGAACCAGGCCGCCATCCCGCCGACGACAGCCCACGACCACCGATCGCGGCGCGAGCCCCGGCACACCAGATACACGACCCCGGCGACCGCCGCCATCGCCCACCACGCGCTGATCCTGGGCAGATGCATCGAGGCCCCCGGCACCCGATCCAGCCGCATCACGACCGAGACGAGCATCTGCGCCAGCCAGTCCAGCACGCCGCCCATCACCCCCGCCGCGCTCGGCACCACCACGCCCGCCAGCAGCGCGATGTACCCGCCCCACAGCACGACCACCGTCAGCGGCAGAACCAGCAGCGTCATGATCGGCGTCAGAGGGCTGAACTGCCCCGTGTGGCACGCGATGATCGGGATCGACACTCCCCACGCCAGAAGCGAAGCGCTCACCTGCGCCTTGAACGTGCGCACCACCCACCGGCCGATCCACCGCGCGCCCGCCCCGAGGCGCTCCGGCCACGCCGCCCGCCCGTGCGGCGTGTGCACCGGCGCCAGCCCGCGCAGCGGCACGCCCCACAGCCGCGCGTGCACCGTCTCCCCCATCAGCAGCAGCGCCGCCACGATGCCGAAGCTCAACTGGAACCCCAGCGACCACGCATCCATCGGGCGGACCACCAGCAGCACCAGCGCGATCCACCCCAGCAGCGTCGCCCGGTCGTAGCGCCGCCCCGAGGCATCCGCGAGCAGCAGCACGAGCACGAGCAGCCCGGCCCGCAGGATCGGCGCCTGCGCCGGCAGCACGAGCATGTACAGCGCCACCAGCGCCGCCACGCCCGCCGACTCCAGCCACGCCCGGTCCCCCGTCAGCCGCAGCCCGAACAGCGCCAGCCCCGCCATCACCGCCAGATTGAACCCCGAGATCGCGACCAGGTGCAGCAGCCCCAGCCGCGTGAACGCGCCGCTCACCTCATCCAGCGCGCCGTCCCGCTCACCCAGCAGCAGCGCCCCAAGCAGCGCCCGCGCCCCCCGCCGCTCCGGATCCATCCCGCCGCCAGCGGCGTCCGCATCGATCGCCGCCTCGCACCGCGCGTGCAGCACTCCGAGGCTCCGATGCCACAGCGACCACGCCGACTCCCACGATCCTTCCGGCGAGCGAATGCTCACCAGCGATGAATCGCGCACATCCAGATCGCCGATCCGCCCCTCCTGCGCCGCGAGTCCTCGCCAGTCCGGCTCCCCCGGGTTGCTCCGCGCCGAGACTCCCCGGATCCGCCCCGTCAGAGACACGACCGCCCCCTCGCGAACGCCCGACGCCAGCGGCGCATCCCCCGCGATGCGGACCCGCAGATCGCCCGAGGCCGGCCGGAGCGCTCCACCCGCCTCCACGCCCGAAAGCGCCAGTGTGAACCCGACCGCCGGCTCCGCACGACCGAACTGCCCGAGCACGCCCCGCGGCGGCGGCAGCCGTCGCGGCGAATCCGCCACCACGCCGCGCACCGTCGCGAGCGCCAGCTGGCCTCCCTCGGTCTGGTCCTCCACCGACCACGCGATCGACTCCGCCGCCCGCTCCTGAACCCGCGCCGCGTACCACCCAACGCCGAACAGAACCACCGCCGCCCCGAGCGCCGCCCGGCACACCCACCCGCGCCCGAGCAGACCCACGATCAGCGACAACCCCGCCAGGCCGAACCACACCGCCGACGCAACACCCGGAAGAACCTCCGACGCCGCCACGAAATACCCGCCAACCAGCATCCCGCACGCGTAGAGCGACCGCCGCGCCCGCCTCGGGCCGGCTCGAAGTTGCAGGGCGTCACGCCCGATTCGCCACGGCACGCTCACCATGGCGTGGCAGATTCACAGATTGTCGCGGTACAGTCAAGTCCGAAACGCGATTCCGCGCCGATCAGTGCCCGGCCGACATGATCTGGTCGTCGAACAGCGCCCCGTTGAAGTCGTCCTTGTTCGCCGTGTAGGTGCGAACGCCCGAGTTGCCGCCCCGGTCTCGCTTGCCGACGAACACCCCGTCAGCGCCCGCCGAGTGGAACACGATCGGCCCGCGGGGCGAGGCCGGCTTGGTGGGCGTCGTCGAGTCCGGCGCGGCCGGATTTCCGAGCAGCGCCGCCAGCGTGTTCAGGCGGTTGGGCGCGCTGTTGTCCGAGGCCAGCAGGCTTCCGCCCGAGGCGTACGCCTGGCTCTCGGCAATCCTGCCGAGCTTTGTGACGCCCGAGTTCAGGAACCCCGCGTTCTGATTCCAGTAGAACTGGGCGTCCGTGGAGGGCGAACTCACCGCCGGCGAAGCGTCGAGCGCGAAGTTCTGCGCGTTCGGATTGTCCTGCACCCACGCCAGGATCGGCTGCCCGAACGCATCCACGAGCGAGGGCAATATGGCCCCGCCCGTGCCCGCGCCCGTCCCGAACCGCTGCCCGAGCGCAGGATCCTGCGCGACCATCTTCTTGGAGTCGGCCACGAAGTAGTTCTTGACGACCGCCCCGCTGGTCGTGCTCTGGTGCGAAGCGCCGAACCCCGCCAGGTCGACCTTCACTTGCGTGGTGCCCATCGTCGTCCCGGGCCCCACCGTGATCACGCCCGTCCCGGTCGCGCTCGGCGACACCACCCCGCCCATGAGGTCCAGCATGATGTTCGACATCGAGTCGAACCCCGCCGTCGCGTTCGCGCTCGCCCCCATGTCCTTCGGGCTGAAGTACCCCGGATCACGCCGGTTGTCCGTGTTGAACGTGCTGCACGACTGCTGCAGGCTCGCCAGCGTCGCCCGCGTGTCGGCCATCTTCGCCGTCCGCCGCGCCGAGTTCATCGCCGGCAGAACGATCGCCATCACGATCGCCAGGATGCCGATCACCGTCAGCAACTCCACGAGCGAGAAGGCGCGGCCGGCAAGGTTCGTCGGGTTTCGGCAAGGGCTCTGTCGCGGCATGGTGGCCTCCACTACGGCGTGCGGTGAGATGCATCATTGGTCGGTCGGCGTGGACAGACCCGTTGGTTCCCCGAGGTCTGTTCGGACCCCCGGGGCCCATTGATCCTCATCCGGGCATGATACTGCCACAAACATGCACCAAACTTCATGCCGGGGGCGATTTGAACCCCGGCCCGCCTCGCCGCATACTGGGATCAGTGCCCACATCGACCATCGATCTTCGATCCCTCTCCCCGGCCGCGAGGCTCGAGGCAACGTCCGACGCCCTGCGGCTTCTCTCCGAGGGCGGGCTCGTCGTGACGCCCTCCGACACCGGTTTCCTCGTGTGCGCAGGGGCGGCCCAGCCCGTCGCTCTTGACCTGAGCCGTGCCGCAATCGCCGCCGGCGACGCCCCCGCCGTCTGGCTCGCCCCACACGTGCAAGCCGTCGAGCAGGCCGTCGGTGAACTGTCGGGCGTCCCCGGGAAGGTCGCCCACGCCCTCGCCCCGGGTCCCATCGTGCTCGCCATCGGCCTTTCAGAGGCCGACATGGCCGCATCCCGGGAGCGGCTGGGCATCGCCCCCGGCGTGGTCGATCTCGGCGGCGCGATCTGGACCCGCATCCCGGCCGAAAGCCCCGCGGCGACGCTCGCCGCGCGAACCGCCGCCCCGATCTGCTGCTGGGAGCCGCTCGACGACTCGGGCCACGCTCTGGACTCTGCCGAGCATGCCGCCGCCGCGGCCCGCGCATCCGGGCTCGACCCGGCCCTGATCATCGCCGACGGCCCCGCCACCTCCGCCCGGCACAAGCCGCCGACCGTCGTCGCCCTCCAGCGCACCGGCGGTGTCCGCATCCTGCGCGAGGGCGCCTATGAAACGCGCTACGTCATGAAGCACGCCGCCCTCAACATCCTCTTCGTGTGCACCGGCAACACCTGCCGCAGCCCGATGGCCGAGGCGATCGCGCAGGGTTTGATCGACCGCCAGTCTCGCGCGGGCGGCCAATCCGCCGGTCCGACCGTGCACGTCGCCTCCGCGGGCGTGGGCGCCGCCCACGGCTCGCCGCGCACCTTCGAGGCGGGCGTCGCCCTCCGCGATCGCGGCTTCGAGCCCCGCCCCGGAACCTCGCGCCCGCTCACCCGGCAGATGATTGCCGAGGCCGATCGGATCTACACGATGACCCGCTCGCACCTCGCGGGCGTGCTCGCCCTCGACCCGACCGCCCGACGAAAAGCCGCCATCCTCGACCCCGCCGGCAACGACATCCCGGACCCCATCGGCCTCTCGCAGGAAGCGTACAATAACGTCGGCGAACGCCTCGAGGGGGCCATTCGCGAGCGTCTGAAGGAGTGGATGCCATGAAGCTTGCGCTCAGTGCGGACCATCGCGGCGTAGGGGCCACACGCCAGCTCGCCGACCGCCTGCGCTCCCAGGGCCACGAGGTCTCCGTCCTCGGCTCCATGTCCGGGGAAACCTGCGACTACCCGGACCCCGCCTACGCCGTCGGCCACGCCGTCGCCGACGGATCCGCCGATCGCGGCATCCTCCTCTGCGGCTCCGGCATCGGCATGTCCATCGCCGCCAACAAGGTCCGGGGCGTCCGCGCCGCGCTGGTCCACGACGAGCTCACCGCCGAGATGAGCCGCTCGCATAACGACGCGAACGTGCTCTGCATGTCCGCCGATCTGCTCGGCCAGAAGCTCATCGAGAAGATCGTGGACATCTGGCTCCAGACGCCCTTCCAGGGCGGCCGCCACGAGCGCCGCGTCCGCAAGATCCACGCCATCGAGAACGGCGCCGATCCGGCCGCGCTCGGCTGATTCACTTCGCCTGCGCCGGCGCGTGCAGCACCACCGTGTAGCTCCCCGCCGAGATCGCCACGCGATCGTCCAGCAGCGCCATCGTCGTCGGGCGCGCCCCGAGCAGCACCGGGCGCGAGTCCAGCAGCGACGCTCCGGTCTTGCCCCCGATGTCCAGCGCGTGCATCGTGAACATCATCATCCCGTCGCTCGTGCGACCGTCGGCGATCGTTTCGATCGTCACCGCGCGACCCTCCGCCGGGAGCGGCCGGATCATCGCCGACGAGCCGTCCATGCCGTCCACGCCCGTGAGCGTCCCGCTCGAGTCGAACAGCGCCAGCCCCTGCTGGGTCGCCACCCCGAACCCCGAGCCCATCGCCGCGCTGATCGGGAACGCGTCGAGCGTCTGGCTCAGGTCCAGGTGCGACCGCGGCACCTCCAGCGCCGACGGGCGCAATCGCCCCGTCGACACCGTCGCCAGCCAGATGTTCCGGCCCTGGTCGGCCATCACCAGCTGGTCGCCGAAGATCCACATCGAGGAGACCGGCATCGCGTCCGCGTTGCTGATCGTCCAGTTCGCCTGCGCCGTCGCCAGATCCAGCGACACCACCGACGCGTCCAGCGCCGCGATCAGCGTCCCGCCCGAGCCCGCGGGCGCGCCCCCGGCGCTCGGATCCGCGAAGCCCACCCAGCGCACGTGCCCCGCCAGGTCGGTGATCCGCTGGGCGCTCCGCCCGGTTCGCGCATCCACGATCTGGATGATCGGCCTCAGGTCGATCACCGTCCCGCCCGGCCCATAGATCTCCTGGTCCCCCGCCACCGCCAGCGTCCCCGACGACAGGTCCGCGTCGTACACGCGCCCGACGCCCACGCGGTTGCACCACAGCAGCTCGCCCGTGTCCGTGTCGAACGCCGCGGCCGTCCCTCCCCGCTGCACGAGCACGAGCGTCCGGTCGTCCATCGTCACGATGAAGTTGGTCGACTGCGCCTCGCCCTCCGCCGGCGTCGGGAACCCGCCGCGCGCCCCGGGCACGTTCCGCACGCCGCGGCGCACGTCGGCGGAGTTGAAAACCTTGCTCAGCGCGTCGCTCTTCCAGCGGGTCTCCAGCGGCGAGCCCCCCACCTTCATCACCGTCGCGTCGGACTCCTTCACGATCGCGAAGTACGCCGCGTCCGACGTCGCGCGGATCAGGAGCGCTCGCCCCGAGTCGGGCAGCTTCGACGACCACGCCTTGGTCAGCCACTCCCCCTTGCCCTCGTGCCCCGTCGTCGGGATCGTCCAGATGCCGACCTCCTCGTCGTTGGTCAGGGGCAGCAGCGACGTCACGTTCGGCGTGCGGTCCGTCAGCAGCGGCTCGAGGATCGTCCACCCCGCGATCGACTGCCCGTTCTCCTGGCGGACCGCCCCGATCCGCGGCCAGCGCGTGCTCGCCGCGATCCGCTCCGCGATCTCTGCCCCCAGCTTCTCCGCGTCCAGCGCCTGGCCCGCGCTCGTCAGCGCGACGCTCGCGAACCGCTGGCGGACCGACCGCAGCACGCCCGCCGCCGCCGCGAGCTGCCCCCGCTCGCGAAGGCCGACGATCAGCCGCCCCGCGATCTCGCCGACCACCGCCTCCGGCGGAGAGGGCTGCCGCATCGCCGACCGCAGACCCGCCTCCAGCGCACTCGACGCCTGCTGCGGCTTCTTCGCCGCCTGGCGCATGTCCGCCAGCCGCATCCAGACCCCCGGCGTCTGTTGCGCCAGCGGATACTTCGCCGCGAGCGACTCGAGCTGGGGCTCCGTCGCGCCGGCCCCGAGGGCCGCCAGCTCCGATTGGGCCTGCTGCTCCTGCGCCGCGTAGATGCTCGGGCCGTGCTGCATCAGAAGCGACTCGATGCGCCGCGTCGCCTCCAGCTCCCCGCGGATCGAGACCTGCGGACCCCGCCACGTCGCGCCGGCCAGGGCCGGCTCCAGGAGCACGTTCTGGTACGCCCGCACCGCATCCGCGGGCTTGTCGTTGAGCTCCGCCAGCCGCCCCATGGCCAGGATGTGCGCCAGCTTGTCCTGCGGCTCGAACGACACCTCCCCGAGCAGCGTGACCAAATCGGCGAGTGTCGCACGATCCGTGATCGGCTGGGCCAGCAGCGGCGGCCGGCCCGCCGCCGAACCCGCCGAGCCCGTCGCGGGCTCCAGCGCCGTGGCGAGCATCCCCTGGAGGGCGTCGATTAGACGCACCCGGGCCGACCACGTCGAGTCGTTCTGCGGGCCGAGTTTCAGTGCGCTCATCGCCTGGCGGACCGCGTGCACGATCCTCTCGGGCTTGCCGGCGCGATACGCCAGCTCGACGTACGTCACCGCGGGCGTCGGGTCCTTCGGGTCCGCCTCGATGCGCTTGGTCAGCAGCCCCTCCGCGACGTCCCACTGCAAGTACGAGTGCAGCCGGGCGTCGTCCACCACCACGAGCTGGCTGTCCAGCGGCAGGATGTTCCCCGAATCCTCCAGCGCCACCGTCTGCACGTCCGCCGGATGCGCCGGATCGACGAGGTTGAAACCGGTCGTCATCGGGCACAACAGCCGGTCGCCCGCGACCACGCATCGCCCCCGGATCCCCGGCGGCGGCAACGTCGCCGTCAGCACCGGCTTGTCCGCCTGGAAGTTCGCCAGAGTCAGAAACGCCACGCGATCGTCGCCCACGCACGCCAGCCGATCGCCGATGCGCAGCAGATACTTCGGCGACGCGGCCATGTCGGTCACATCCCGGCTCGCCAGGATCGCCCCCGTCGCGCGATCCAGCCGCACGATCCGCCGCATGTCGGGCGTGATGATGATGATCGACCCCGCCCCCCCCGAGGTCTCATCCACGATCGGGCACCCGAGCTGCCACGAGAGCGGCTGGTCGGTGTTGTTCGATGTGTCCACCGGCATCCGGCGCACCCAGCGTGCCCGCCCCGTGCCGGCCTCCACCGCGCCGACGACCCCCAGCCGGTCCGCGCGATATACCACCCCATCGGACACCGCCGCCCCGTCGGCCCCCATCGATTGCAGCACCCACGGCATCGATCCCGCGCTCCCGATCTGCCGGACCCACCGCAGCTTGCCCGTGGGCAGGTCCAGCCCCACCAGCGAGATGCTCACCAGCCGCCGGTCGGTCAGCGTCTTGCGCGCCGCGAACACCACCGTCCCCTCGACGATCTGCACCGGCCCGCGCACCGTCGCCTCGAACAGCGCCGGCGGGTCCAGAACATTGAGCTGCACCGACCACCGCTTCCGCCCCGTCGCGGCGTCCAGCGCGACCACATGATCGTCCCCATCGCCCCGGCTGCCCGACCCCAGCCGGCCCGTCGCTCCCACCACGAGCCTCCCCGACACCGCCAGCGTGCACAGATCGTCGTTGCGGGCGGGATACCCGCCGAACTGCAATCGGTCGATCCGCCGCCGATCGCCCCGTATCCCGGGATCCATCTGCGACCCATCATCGATCCCGGGGGCGATCGTCCAGCGCGGCGTGAGCGTGAACCGGTCCCACGCGCCGATCTGCGTCCCGTCGCTCACGAACACCATGTCGCCAAAGACCGAAGGAACGCTCAGCAACTCGTGCCCATACAGCGGGAGCGCGATCGGCGAGCGGCCCTGCCCGAGGTTCGGCTCGGGCGGCGCGGCCCCCGGCGTCATCGCCACCGTCCACAGCGGCTTGGAGACGATGCCCTGCGTCGCCGTCGGACCCGTCGGCGACATCGGCGTCATCGCCGTCGCGCGGGCCGCCGCCGGCCACGCCACCGGCGTGAGGTCCGGCGCGCTCGCCCCCGCCTCGCGCGTCCATCGCGTCGCCATCTCGCGGACCTCGGCGCGATCCAGCAACCTCGCCAGCCGCGCCATCACCGCCGCCGCGCGCCTGGCCCGCTCGTCCTTCCGGTCCGGGTGCTTGTCCAGCTGCTCCAGCAGCAGCCGCGCATGCTCGAAGCGGGCGTCCTCGATCGCCGCCTGCGCCAGCCGCACCGTCGCGTCAAAGCCCGAGGGCGTCAGCAGCAGCGACCGCTCGACCCGCTCGATGTGCCCCTCGCCCAGAAGCCGATCCGCGCGCGGGCCGAACGTCGCCCGATACCGCTCCAGCAGCGCCGGCGCCCCCAGCAGCACCTCGTTCATCCCCGACCGCACGTTCACGAACAGGTCCGGGTCCTTCGCCGAGGCCAGCAGCCGGTCCGGCTGCTCGTCGAGCATCGCCTGCACGATCCGCACCGCCTCGTCCAGGTTCCCCGCCGACACGTGCTCACGCACCCGCACGATCGTGTCCGCCGCGGCCGGCGAGTCGTCCACGTACACCGGGTTGGCCTGCTGGGCCATCCCCATCCCCGGCGGCGCGCCAAGGGCCGGCGCCAAACCCAGCGCGCATGCACCCACGGTGAGCACGATCCCCTGGACGAGATGTCCGCGGAACACGACGCGCATCCGGGATGCCCTTCTTTGCCGCACAACCGTCACCGGCGGCTCCTTCGTGAGTTTATCGCCCCATGGGCCCCGAGGTTGCCCTGAGACGAGGGTTTCAGTCGCCGATTGGTGCATCGGCCGTCGAGGGACCCATGTCCAGCCAACAGCCTCCAGAGCAGCTCCAGCCGTCGGGCGATCGCCCGGAGAGCACGCACAAACGCCGCGGGCTGTTCGGCACGCGGGGAATCGTCCACACCCCCGCCCAGCGACGGCGGGCCATCCGCGTCTGGATGTTCGTCGGCCTCATCATCCTGCTCAGCCTCGGAGACCTGTACATGACCCTCACCCACCTCCGCTCCGGCGGCATGGGCGAGGACAACCCCGTCGCGCGGGTCGTCATGAGCTACGGCTCCCCCGCGCTCCTGGGCGCCTGGAAGTGCGCCTGCGTCGCCCTCGCCTGCCTGATCCTGATCCTCGCCCGCCACCGCCGCTCCGCCGAGATCGCCTGCTGGGTCTGCTGCGTTGTGCTCACGGCGCTCACCGTCCGCTGGGCCAACTACTCCGCCGAGGCCTCCGCCTTCACAGCCCAGATCAACGCGCCCGTCAGCGAGGGGCAACCCGCCAACTGGGTCACCATGGCGCCCGAATAGGGGCCGCGGCCGCTCCTTTGCGTGAAGCCACGCGCCCCGGTACGCTTGGGCCATGTCCATCACGAAGCTGTCCCTTCCGCGGGTGCTGTGCGCCTGTCTTCTGCTGGCCCTCTTCGCCTCGGTCCTCGGCGGGTGCGAGTCCTATAGCGCCCCGGTGCTCAGCGTGACCAAGGCCGAGCCCCTCGAGCGCACCACCGACGGCTGCTCCATGCTCTTCACCCTCGACGCACGCAACGACAACGTCGACGCCCTCCCCCTCCGGACCGTCGAATACACCGTCGACCTCAACGGCCAGGAGGTCTTCCACGGCAAGCGCTCCGCCGAGGCCACCCTCCGACGCCTCGGCATCCAGCAACTCCACCTGCCCGCGGCCATGCCCGTCACGCCCGGAAACGCCGACCTGCTCGGCGGCCCTACCCACTACCGCCTCACCGGCTCGCTCTACTACGTCACCCCGGGCCGCCTCGCCGAGACCCTCTTCGACGCCGGCGTGCACACCCCGAGCGTCTCCTTCTCCTTCGAGGGCGACATCGACCTCTCCACGGCCCGGTTCACCTCGAACAAGCCCCCGCTCCCGAAGGTCGAATCCGTCGAGGCGCCAACCGATCCCGCGCCAGCCGAAAAGCCCTAGCGCAGATGCAGCGGATCCTTGTCCGCCGCGCTCACCACGAACTCCACTCCCGGCAGCAGCTCCCCCAGTCGCCGCGCATAGATCGGCAGGTACCCGCGCTCCGTCGCCGTGTGCCCGCCCAAAATCACGCTCACCCCCGACGCCAGCGTCGCGTTCACCTCGTGGTGCTTCATCTCGCCGGTGATGAACACCTCGCACCCTTCCGCACGCGCGGCCTGCACCAGGCTTCCCCCGGCCCCGGGGACCAGCCCCACGCACGACACCGCCGTCTCCGCATCCCCCCTCGCCGACGCCACCTGCACCGCCCGGATGTTCAGATGCTTCTTGAGCCGCTCGGCAAGCTGCGACAGCGCGACCGGCTGATCCAGCATCAGCCGCCGGCCGGGCCCCACGTTCCGGTCCGGCCTCGCCTCGAGCGGATAGATGTCGATCGCCGGTTCCTCGTACGGATGAAACTGCCGGAGCGTTTCGATCGCGAGCGCCACGGCCCGCCGGGCGCACACCATCTCCAGCCGCATCTCCGGCGTCGACTCGAACTGCCCCGCCGTCCCCACCGCCGGATTCGACCCCTCCCTTCCCCGGAACGTGCCGGTCCCCGGGGCGGAGAACGAGCACAGCTCGTAGTTCCCGATCAGGCCCGCGCCCGCCGAGGCGAGCGCATTGCGCACGAGCGCCGCCGACGCCTCGGGAACAAACGTGACGATCTTCACCTCCCCGTTGCGGTCCGCACGCGCGAATGGCCGGATCGCCCGCCGGTCCGCCTTGGAGTGCTCCGCCAGCCCGTCGGCCAGCCAGTCCGTCACCCCGCCCGCCGCCGCATCCAGCGCCGTGTGCGGCGAGTACACCGCGATCCCGGCCCGGATCGCACCCAGCGCCACCCGCTGCGAGAGCGACGAGCCCGGCCCATCCACCAGCCTCTTGATCGCGTGGAACAGCGGCGGGTGGTACGAGATGATCGCCGAGCACTTGCGCGCCACGGCCTCGGCGCTCACATCTTCCGTCAGATCGATCGTCAGCAGCACCGGCCCCGCCAAGGCCCACGACGACGAGCCGATCAGCAGCCCGACGTTGTCCCAGTCCTCGGCAAGGCCCGGGTCGGCGATCGCCTCCGCGGCGTGTATCAGGTCCGAAATGGTCATGTCCGATTGTTGGCCGGTGCCGCGGGCGACCCGCGCCCGCGCCTCGTTACCATCCCGGCGTGACGATCGGCCCTTCCATCTCGCTCCGGGCGTGCGCGAAACTCAACCTCGCGCTCTCCGTCGGCCCGCCCGCGCCGCCCAGGGGCTACCACCCCATCGCCTCCTGGTTCGTCGCCATCGACCTGCACGACGATCTCAGCCTCTCGCGACTGAGCCCGGATTCTCCCAGCGAATACACGATCCGCTGGGCCCCCGATGCGCCGCGTCCCACGGCCATCGATTGGCCGATCGAGAAGGACCTCGCCGTTCGCGCGCACCGGCTGCTCGAGCAGCGCGCCGGCCGGCCCCTCCCGGTCCGCATGACCCTCGACAAGCGCACGCCCGTCGGCGGCGGCCTCGGCGGCGGCTCCTCCGACGCCGCGTCGATGCTCATCGGCATCAACGCCCTGTTCCGGCTCGGCATCTCCGACGCCGACCTGCGGACGCTGTCCGCATCGCTCGGGAGCGACATCGCCTTCTTCCTCGATGAGCCGTG
>DASZWV010000459.1:0-8319 GCA_035546115.1 Phycisphaerales bacterium | reverse complement strand
CTTTGGGCCCCGGTCGGCCGATCGACCCTCGTCCGGGATCCTCGCCATCCACCCTCGGAGCCCCCGTGCCCCCAACCAAGCGCATCCTCGTGACCGGCGGCGCCGGCTTCCTCGGCTCGCACCTGTGCGAGCGGCTCGTGGCCCAGGGCCACGACGTCATCTGCCTGGACAACTTCTTCACCAGCCAGAAGTCCAACGTCGCCCACCTGCTCGGCAAGCCGAACTTCGAGCTCATCCGCCACGACGTGACGCACCCGCTGTGGCTCGAGGTGGATGAGATCTACAACGCGGCGTGCCCGGCGGCGCCCGGGCACTACCAGTACAACCCGATCAAGACCATGAAGACGAGCGTGCTCGGGGCGATCAACGTCCTGGGCATGGCCAAGCGCTGCGAGGCGCGGGTCCTGCAGTTCTCCACCAGCGAGGTGTACGGCGACCCGACGGTGCACCCGCAGCCCGAGAGCTACCGGGGCAACGTCAACCCGATCGGCATCCGCGCGTGCTACGACGAGGGCAAGCGCGCCGCCGAGACGCTCTTCTTCGACTACCACCGCTCCAACGGCGTGGACATCAAGGTCGTCCGCATCTTCAACACCTACGGCCCGCGCATGCACCCCTTCGACGGGCGGGTGGTGAGCAACTTCATCCGCCAGGTCCTCCGCGGCGAGGATCTGACGCTCTACGGCGAGGGCAGGCAGTCGCGCTCGTTCTGCTACGTGGACGACCTGGTCGAGGCCATCATCCGCATGATGAACTCCGAGAAGGGCTTCGTCGGGCCGGTGAACATCGGCAACGCGACCGAGTTCACGATCAAGCAGCTCGCGGAGATGACGCTCCAGCTCGTGCCCGAAGTCACGGGCAAGCCCGCCCGCAGCAAGATCGTCTACAGGCCCATGCCCGCCGACGATCCGACGCAGCGCCAGCCGGACCTCACGCTCGCCAAGAGCAAGCTCGGCTGGGAGCCGAGGGTCGCGCTCAAGGACGGCCTGAAGAAGACCATCCAGTACTTCGCGAGCGTGGACATCGACTCGTTCCGGGCGCCGACGCCGAACTACTGAGCGGCGGGGGAGGCGAGGGGGGAAGGGATCCAGGCATCGAGGCATCAAGGGCCGCCGTTACGATTCGTCCCCATGTCCGAGCGACCAGAATCTTCGCGGAAACGGCGGCAGTGGGATGGTCTCGTCTGCCTCGCGCTGGCCGCGCTGGGTGCGTATCTCTTCTTCCGGGCGTACAACACGCCGGCGGGCGCGATGTTTCCCATGTACAGCCGCGGCGGAGGCCGAAGCGAGGTGCCGGCCCCGCTCGCGATGGCCTTCTTCGCGGCGCTCATCGGGGCGAGCCTGTACGCGGCCTTCAGAAGCTTCCGAAAGCGCGTGTGATTCCGGAGGCTCGGAACCCGTCATCCGACGGGGCCGCTCATGTCGGAGCCAACGGCGAGCGGCGGCGCGCTCGCTCGCCCGTACTCTCCGCGTGCGCCCGGGTGCGCCAACCGCGAGCGCATCCCGACCGCCGCTGCATCGCCACGGACCGCCGAGCCGGAGACGGGGCACGCGAATCCCGCGCTCGGGTGCGCGAGGATCAAGGCGGGGTACGCGGCCCCCAAGGCCGGGTGCTTGAGACCGGAGGTGGGGTACGCGGCTCTCAAGGTGGGGTACGCAACTCTCAAGGTGGGGTACGCAACTCCCAAGGTGGGGTACGCAACTCCCAAGGTGGGGTACGGAACTCTCAAGGTGGGGTACGCGGCTCTGAAGGTGGGGTACGCGAGCCTCGGATCGGGGTACGCAACTTCCAAGGTGGGGTATTGAACTCTGGAATACCCCGCCGTTCTCGGGCCCAACCCCATCCGGAAGAGCGCCCAAGGGGGCTCCCGCGTGGATAACCGCGGTTGGGATTCTCAGATCTCCCGCCCGGCCATCGCCACCCGTGCCGGAGTTCACCGCAGCGGGATCGCCGCGAGCATCGTGTGCTCGGCCCCTTCCGGGCCGGGCACGCTGCGCATCAGCCGCAGCTCGTCGATCCGAAAGGGCGCGAGTTGCACCGGCGCGTGCATCGGCTTGGCCGGTGCACCCCGGCGGAATCGGCACAGGGTGAAGTGGGGGAGCAGGCGCGGCCGGATCGGCTCCTCCGGCTGCGCGAGCGCCGCCACGAGCCTCGTGTACAGCGGTTGCAGGTTCTTCGACGCCGCGCACTCCAGCGCGATCAGCCGCGGCGGGGCGTGCTCGGGCATGGTCGTGACCCGCTCCGGGGTCAACGCCACGGCGCCCATCCCCGCCGCGATCGTGCGGGCTTCGAGCGCGATCCGCTCGACCTGGCCCTCCGGACGGTCGCCGAGGAACAGCACGGTCATGTGGATCTGATCCGCCGGCATGCGACGCACGCGGGCGCGCGAGACGCCGCGGATCAACTCGCCCATGGCCGCGGCCACATCCGGCGGCGGGTACAGGGCGAGGAACAGGCGAAGGGTGGGCGATGCGTCGGGCATGTTGGTTGGCCGGGCGGGCGTCGCGAACGAACAGACCGTAGCATCGTGCCCCCGTCCGCCACAAGGAGCCCGCATGATTCCAGGCCGCCGATTGCTCGCCGCTCTCGCATCGATGATGTCCCTGCTCGCGATCGCGGCGGGCGCGTTCGCCCAGGCCGCCGGCGATGGGCTCATGGTCTCGGGAACGACGGGCATCGCCCGGTTTGTCGAGAAGGGCGTCGATCCCGCGAGGTTCGCTCCCTCGCTCGCGCTGGCCCACCCCGTGCAGGTCAAGGGCGAGGTCCCGGCCGACGGCACGTTCAGGGCCCGGCCGCTCTTCTGGACCGGCGAGGATGGCCGCCACTGCGTGCGCATCGACATCGATGCGGGAACATCGCTCTACGGCACGGGCGAGATCGCCGGGCCGCTCCTGCGCAACGGGCGGAAGACCGTCTGCTGGAACACCGATGCGTACGGGTACACCGAGGCGAACCCGTCGCTCTACCAGTCGCACCCGTGGGTGCTGGCGGTGCGGAAGGATGGCTCCGCCTTCGGCGTGCTCGCCGACACGACCTGGCGCTGCGAGATCGACCTGACCGGCGCGGACAAGGGGAAGGACGCCGCGGGCTCGATCGTCTTCCGCGGCGAGGGGGGTGGGGAGGCGGCGGGGGCGTACCCGGTGTACGTGATCGACCGGGCCTCGCCGCAGGAAGTGGTGGAGGGGCTCGCCACGCTCATCGGGACAGTCCCGATGCCGCCGCTCTGGGCGCTCGGCTATCACCAGTGCCGCTACTCGTACAACCCGGAGTCCCGCGTGCGCGAGATCGCCAGGGGCTTCCGCGACCGGCACATCCCGTGCGACGTCATATGGTTCGACATCGACTACATGGATGGGTACCGCGTCTTCACGTTCGACAAGTCGCAGTTTCCCGATCCGAAGAAGCTCAACAGCGATCTGGATGCCATGGGCTTCCATCGCATCTGGATGATCGATCCGGGCGTCAAGGCCGAGCCCGGGTACTCCGTCTATGACCAGCTCGTCGCCAAGGACCTGTTCGTGAAGACCGCCAAGGGCGGGATGTACAAGGGCGAGGTCTGGCCCGGCTGGTGCGCGTTCCCCGACTTCACGCGCCCCGAGACGCGCCAGTGGTGGAGCGGCCTCTACAAGGACTTCATGGCCCAGGGCGTATCGGGCGTCTGGAACGACATGAACGAGCCGGCGGTGTTCAACGTCAAGTCCAAGACCATGCCGGAGGACAACCAGCACGGCGGCGGCGCGTGGGAGGGCGCGGGCGGCGCGGTCGTTCCCCCGGGGCCGCACCTGGAATACCACAACGTCTACGGCATGCTCATGGCCAAGGGCACCTTCGACGGCATCCAGGCCGCATCGCCGAACACGCGCCCGTTCGTCCTCACCCGCGCCGGGTACATCGGCTCGCAGCGGTACGCGGCGACGTGGACCGGCGACAACTCCGCCAACTGGACCGACCTCGAGAACTCCGTCTCCATGATCGAGAACCTCGGCCTCTCCGGCCAGCCCTTCTGCGGCCCGGACATCGGCGGCTTCAACGGCAACGGCCCGCCCAAGCAGGAGGCCCAGCTCTTCGCGCGCTGGATGGGCGTCGGCGCGATGCTCCCCTTCTGCCGGGGCCACACCGCCAAGGGCAACATCAACAAGGAGCCGTGGGCGTTCGGGCCCGAGGTCGAGCAGGCCTGCCGCCTCGCGCTGCAGCGGCGCTACGTGCTGCTCCCGTACTACTACACGCTGTTCTGGGAGTCGCACAAGACCGGCACGCCCGTCGTGCGGCCGTTGTTCTTTGCCGACCCAAAGGATCCCGCGCTCCGCAGCGAGGACGATGCGTTCCTCGTCGGTTCGGATCTGCTCGTCGTGCCGCAGCTCACGCCCGATCGCGACCGGACGCCGGTGATGCCCAGGGGCATCTGGAACGAGTTCCAGGTCGTGAACGAGGGCCACCACCCGGACCTGCCGCGGTTGTACGTGCGGGGCGGGGCGATCATCCCGCTCGCGCCGCTGCGCGAGCACACCGAGCTCTACCAGCCCCCGCGCCCGAACACGGCCGCGCCGCCCCTGACGATCGTCGTCAGCCTCGACGAGGCGGGCAGCGCGTACGGCAAGCTCTACGAGGACGACAACGACGGATTCGGCTATCAGCGAGGCGACTACTTCGAGCAGGTGTACACCGCCCGCACCGAGAACAACCAGGTGATCGTCGAGATGGGCTCCAAGGAAGGAAACCGCTTCCACGACCAGCGCGTGATGTACATCATCCTGCTGCTCAAGGACGGGTGGTACACCAAGGTGCAGGCGATGGACGGCGTGAGCGCGACGATCCCGCTCAAGGGCATCACGCCGCTCAAGTTCCCCGACGAGCCGCCGGCCCCCTGAACGCGTCTATCCAGATACCGGCACGAATCCCGGTGTCGGGTCTCCCTGGGCCCGCGCACACTCGAGCACATCCTCGACCGTGATCCGCCGCATGAGCACCTGCCCCGCCGCATCGTCCTTGTGGTCGCGGCTGTCGCCGGGGATCAGCCGCTGCACGACGTGCGATGAGCGCCCGTAGGGGCCCACGCGCTCCACCCGCGTCGGGCCATAGAGCGCCACGAACGGCCGATCGAAGCCCACCGCCATGTGCACGGCCGCGGAGTCGCATCCGATGAGCAGCGGGCACCGCTCGATCAGCGCGAGCAGTTGACCCACCGTGGTCCGGCCCACCAGATCGACGATGCGGGGCTCGCTCCCTGCGAGCAAGAGCAGCTCCGCGCACTGGTCCCGCTCCGAAGGCGACCCGACGACCGCGATCCGGGAGATCGGCCGGCCAAGCTCCCCCGCGAGCAGCCGCCTGGCGAGCGATGCGAACCGTTCCATCGGCCACTGCTTCCCCGCCCAGCGAGTCGTCGGGGCGATCACGGCGCACCCGCTGGCGAGTTCCGGCCGCGCATCGATCCACGCCCGATCCTCGGGCGCCGTGTACAGCCGCATGTCGTACACCGGCTCGGCCCCGGCCGCGTGCGCGAGCATGAGCATGCGGTCCACGGCGTGCATCGAGCGCGGCGCGTGGATGCGCTCGGTGAGACCGAGCCAGCCGAGCT
Organism: Phycisphaerales bacterium; assembly: GCA_035546115.1. Taxonomy (GTDB): domain Bacteria; phylum Planctomycetota; class Phycisphaerae; order Phycisphaerales; family UBA1924; genus UBA4658. The sequence goes on along the minus strand of DASZWV010000459.1, from coordinate 2,744 downwards.
CCGCGGCGTTGTCGAAACCGATTCGGCGCGGCGCCTTGGTCGCCATCGCGAACAGCCCGGAGCGGAACAGGCCCTGGCAGTCGAGCACGAGGTCGTAGCGGCGCTCTCCGAGCGAGTCGAGGAACCGTTTCAGCGCGGGCGCGACCGAGGGCCGATACCACTCGCGCAGCTTGCCGCGCGGGAACGACACGACCTGCGTGAGGTCCGGATGGGCCGCGATGGCCGGGGCGAACGAGTCCTGCACCAGCCAGTCGATCTCCGCGCTGGGATAGGCCCGCTTCAGGCTCGCCAGCACCGGCACGGTGCGGCACACATCGCCGAGGGCGCTCGGGCGGATGATCAGGATGCGGTGGGGGGAGGTCATGGAGGCGTGCGGGACGGCGATCTCGAGGCTCGAGGGGCGTCAACTCTACGCCCCTGCGCCCGACCGCCCGCCGCTTCTATTCCTCCTCGCCGGCCGGATACGTGCACCACGTCTTGTCCGTCTCCCACACCGTGACGCTGCGGAGCGAGGCCTCGGGGCAGGCCCTGGCGATCTCCGGCTTAAGCAGGTCGAAGCAGACGCGGGCGATGTTCTCGACCGACGGATTCACCCCGCCGCGGGCCGTGTCGAACTCGGGATTGTCCGCGTTCAGATGCTTGTGATCGAAGCGGTCGATCACCGTGCGCGCCGTGATGCGTTCGAGCTCGGCGAGCGGAAACTTCGCGCCCGCCGCGCCGATCGGCGTCTCCACGCACGGCTCGACGCGGTAGTTGTGCCCGTGCCCGCCGGCGTGGTTGCACTTGCCGAACAGCGCCCTGTTCTCGGCGTCGCTCAGGTTCGCGCAGTGCAGGCGGTGCGAGGCCGCGAACTCGAACTGCTGCCGGAGCAGTGCTCGCGGCTCGGCCGGCGGTGGATTGGACGCGGCAGCGCTCATCTCGACCGAATAGTACGGTGTGAGCAGCCATCGCACGCCCGCGACCCGTCCGCCGAGCGCGGCGTCGAGCAACGGCACGATGGCGTGGAGCACCGTCGCGGGGTCCGTCTGCGGCCGTTCCCGACAGGTCCGCGCGATCAGTGGAATCGCCACCGACCGAACGGCCTGGTCGATCTCCTTGATGTTGAGAAAGTAGCCCGTCGTCGGGCTCACCTTGCCGCGGCACCGGATCCGAAGCTCGTAGAAGCGCCCGAGCCCGCGCATGCTGGGATACGCGGCGAACGTGTTGTCCGCGGGGCCCCACCCGGCGGGCTCGGGCGGAACCGCGTCGTTGATGCAAAACCGGACACTCCTGGTCAAATCCAGCATGAGCAACGATAGCGAAGCCGGTCCGGGCCTCGCTACGATGACGCTCAAAGGAGCACCCCATGTCCTGCTGCTGCGCTTGCAAGTCACCCTTGGCTGTCCTGGCTGTCGCGGGTTTGATGGTCGCGCTGGGGTATTCCGCGCTCGCCCGCAACGATGGGCCCAGGACGGATCCGCCGAAGCACACGGGGCCCGCGAGCGCCAATCCGACGAGCGGCAAGCCCGCGGCCGACAAACCGGCCGACACCAAGCCGGCCGAGCCGAAGGCCGATGACAAGGTCGACGCCAACGTCCTGGCCTTCAAGATGAAGCGCATCGACGGCAAGGAGGAGGACCTCTCGATCTACAAGGGCAAGGTCGTGATGATCGTGAACACCGCGAGCAAGTGCGGGTTCACGCCCCAGTACACCGCCCTCGAGAAGCTCTACAAGCAGAAGAAAGAGCAGGGCTTGGTCATCCTCGGCTTTCCCGCCAACGAGTTCCGCCACCAGGAGCCCGGCACCAACGCCGAGATTGCCGAGTTCTGCTCCGGCAAGGACAGCCAGTACCACGTCACGTTCCCGATGTTCGAGAAGATCGTCGTGAAGGGCGAGGGCGTCGCGCCGCTGTACAAGAAGCTCGCCGCGCAGCCCGCGCCGATCGGCGGCGAGCCGAAGTGGAACTTCACGAAGTTCATCGTGGATCGGAATGGAAACGTGGTGGCGAGATTCGAGCCACAGACCAAGCCCGACGACGAGGCGGTGGTGAAGAAGATCGACGAACTGCTCGCGGCCAAGCCGAGCAACTGAAACGCGCAGGCCGCGGCCATCTCACCGAGCGGAACCGACGGGATGAGGAATGACGCAGCCCGGCGAACGCCGGGCTGTTCTTCTTCCCGCTCAACATTCCCCGTGCTCCCTCCGTGGCTCCCCGCGGACCCCGTGTTTCAGATCCTTCGATCGGCCCCCACGTGGCTGAAGTTCAACTCCAGGAACCTCGCCACGTAGTCCACGATCGACTGGCACTCCGGGATGTCCGGGTTCGCCGTCGCTCCCATGGGCTCGAACCGCATGTTGCGGAACCGCACCACCGCCTCCTCCAGCGAAAGCCCGAACTGCAGCGCCAGCGAGAAGGCGCGGCAGAACGCCTGGCACATCCCGCTCATCGTCGAGCCTTCCTTGGCCATTTTAATGAAGATCTCCCCCGGCCGCCCGTCCGAGTGCAGGCCGACGGTGAGGTACCCCTCGTGACCGTTGATGCAGAACTTGTGCGTGACCGAGGAGCGGGTCTCGGGAAGTGTCTGGCGGTGAGCAACCATGCCTTGGCGTCCTTGCAAGCGTCCGTGCTGCCGGCGGAACAACGTGCGAGCGAATCCGCATGAGTCCGGCGATACCACCGCCGTCGGCCTTGGGTAATCACCCATCCGACGCAACGGATACGCAGGATCAAGTAAACGAATGCCGCCGATCCGCGAGAGCAGGT
>DASZWV010000458.1:0-19299 GCA_035546115.1 Phycisphaerales bacterium | reverse complement strand
ATGATGGATATTGTTTTGTGAATTTTTTTTTTGTGCTTGGTGGTTTGTGCGGTTGGTTTTTGATGGGGAAATGTACAGCGCGGGCGTGGGGAGGCAAACAGGGGGGGTGCGCCGGCGCGCGCACAAACGTGATCGGGTTGTTGGCTGGCAAGGGGTTGCGCGCGGGCGATTTTGGGCGCGTTTGTGCGCGCTTTTCTTGGATGTTGGGTGCCGGGCCGCCCCCGGGGTCATTCCGGCGACTCGTGACAGGTGCTGAAGGATTCGCGCACCCGGCCATCGCGTGAGCGCGGGGTTCTGTCAGCGTTTCAGGAGTTCGACCTGCAGTTCGTACTCGGCGTCGGGCTTGATCCGTTTGAGGGCCTCGGGCAGGCGATCGAGATCGGCCTGGGAGTAGACGCCGCCCTTGACGACGTACTTGAGCGGATTCTCCGTGAGGACAGCGACACCAACATCGGCGAACGCGCGGTCCTTCTCAAGCTCCTGGTTGATCTGATGAGCGGCGGTCCAACCGGGAGAGTCCGGCGCGGTCGCCAGTCGACGAGAGCCGAAGTTTGAGAACGTAAAATACACGATCCAGAGGAAGCAGATGAAGATGATTGAGATGGCCAGGATCATCTTCCATCGAGCGGAGGGATCGGAGGGGAGGATGGGCATGCGGTGCTCCGGCTGGGGGCCGTCAATGATAGCGAAAAAAGACCGGCCCATGTGGGTCGGTCTTGAGTGTGCGTAGGAACGTTCAGCCGGTGATCACTTCGCGTCGTTGGACCAGCGACGGAAGTCGCGGAGGTCCTTGATCGAAGCCATCTCGACGTGTCCATCGGCCTCGGCCGTGACGGCCAAACCCTTGTGCCGGAAATCGAGGAAGCCCCACTTGGCTGGGTCCGTATTCGGGTCCCACTTGTCGTCGGTGTTGGAGGCCGTCCAGCTCATGACGCTGTTTTGCGGGGTGCCGTTGGTGGTGACCTGGGTGTAGGGCTGATAGTACTGATAGTTGCCGCTGGAGTTGAGGACCCGGCGCATGGGTGAGACGATTTCCCACCAACCTGGCAGAACGACCGAACGGAGGTTCCACGGCGGTGGCTGGGTGCCATAGCCCATCGAGCCGTAGCTGCCCACCGAAGAGACATCCACGCCACGAGCGGAGCCCAACACGATAATCCTCGATGGAAAGTTCAACTGGCTCGTTGTCGATGTGTAGTGGCGAGTCTGCGCGTTGTTTGTCCACTTCACGTTCGGGCCGTTTGTGGCGAACGCACCACGGTCGGCGCTGCCCCCGAGGAAGGTCGTGTTGATTCCGAGCGATGGGTGATAGGAGATGCACGCGGCCTTGACCGCGGACGTGCCGTTGACCAGATTGTCGTAGAGATTGGTCGGGGGCGAGTAGCCTGGATTGCTGGCGGACGGGGTCTGATCGCGGGTGTTGAAGTCTCGGAACGTTGCCTTGTCGATCATCAGCGCTTCGAGATTCATCTGGGTCGCGCCGGCGAAGCGCATGCCGTTGATCTTGATGCAGTTGCCCTCGACCATGTACGTTCCGCCGTACAGAATGTCCGGGTGCAGAAGAACGTTTGAACCACCATTGTTGAAGAGGTGTGCGACGGACCACGGGGCGTAGCCGACGAACTGGGCGTCGCGATTCTCGGAGGCGTACACGTTGTACGCCACCATCTTCTGCTCGGCGGCGGCCATCTCGCGCACGCGGTACGCCAGTCGCCGCGCCTCGGCCATCCCGGGAAGGACGATCGAGATGAGCAGGGCGATGATGGCGATCACCACCAGCAGCTCGATGAGCGTGAAGCCCGAGAACCGCCGGGGGAGCGCGAGTGTGCGAGAACTCTTGAACGTGTCCGTCATGGATCAGCCTCCGCAAGATTGCCGCGTTATACGGAGAACCGCCGGCACGCGCCGACGCCGCCCGAGTGGCGGAAAAATGCCCAAGGCTGGCCAGAACGGCCGCCTAAGCGTCGATAAATGTACCACGAGACCTTGCCTATATGGGAAAGATTGGGGTTTAATCCGGACAATTTCTCGATACGGGCAAGGTTGGGTAAGGGTTTCATCCCGGGGAAACCACGGGGGGATCGTACGCGAGGTTGCTCGATTCCGTGGAGGGCGGTGGGCGTCTTTCTGAGGCGCTGGAACTACCCTCTGAGCGTCGCGTGGAGCGCGGCGTCATGGTGGAGAATCGAGTGGAAGAGCATCGCAAGGATGGGGTCGTTTCCGAGCAGGCCGCGGCGGCGCCGGCGAGGTGTCCGCTGCCGAAGGTTGCGCGGCGTGTGGGGGCGGCGGCGGTGGTGTTCTTTGTGGTGCAGGGGCTGTTGTGGCTGGTGGTGCCGGCGATTTTGATGTGGTTGGGGAGGTGAGGGTGGGTTGGTGGGTGGGGGGGGTGGGGCGCCGGAGGAGGTGGGGTTGGGTGGGTGGGGCTGTGCCGATTCGACACGGGCCGGGAGGGCCGTGCCACGGGGAGACACGGGCCGGGAGGCCCGTGCCACCGGAGCCGACACGGGTCGGAGACCCGTGCCACTTCAGAGGAGAAGTTCGGCGATCTGGATGGCGTTGAGGGCGGCGCCTTTGCGGAGCTGGTCGCCGCAGATGAAGAGGTCGAAGGAGAGGGCAGGCTTGTCGCAGTCCGCGGGTGTGGGGTTGGTTGGAAGACGCGAGGCGTCGGGGCGGATGCGGCCGACGAGGACGTCGTCCTTTCCGCTGGCCTTGAGGGGCGTGGGGAAGAGGTTTCTGGCGCGGTCGTCGACGACCTTGACGCCGGGGAACTTTGCGAGGGCGTCGCGGAGCTGCTGGGTGGTGGCGGGGCGCTTGAGGGTGACGTTGACGCTCTCGGCGTGGGCGCGGCGGACGGGGACGCGGATGCAGGTGGCGGAGAGGGCGACGGCGGGGTCGTTCCAGATCTTGCGGGTTTCGAGGATGACCTTGGTCTCTTCGACGTTGAGGCCGGTGATGGGGTCGACGGCGGTGTTGTGGGAGAAGAGGTTGAAGGCGTAGGGCTCGTGGAAGACGCCGGGGCCGGTGTCGCCGGATTCGAGGCCGGGGCGGATGGGCTTGCCGGCGAGGTCGTCGCGGGTCTGGGCTTCGAGCTCATCCATGCCCTTGGCGCCCGCGCCGGAGGCGGCCTGGTAGGTGGAGACGATGGCGCGCTCGACGCCGAAGGCGTTGCGGAGGGGCGTGAGGGCCATGAGGAGGATGATGGTGGAGCAGTTGGGGTTGGCGATGATCGCGCCCGGGTGCTTGGCGCCCGGCGCCCGGTGCTGGGCGCGGAGGTGCGCGATGGAGTCTGGATTGACCTCGGGGATGGTGAGGGGGACGCCGTCGGTCATACGGAAGGCGGAGGAGTTGTCGATGATGATGCAGCCGGACTTGGCGGCGGCGGGGGCGAACTCCTTGGAGATGGAGGAGCCGGCGGAGAAGAGGGCGATGTCGATGCCCTTGAGGGAGTCGTGGGTGAGGGGTTCGACGGTGAGGCTTCCGCCGCGGTAGGGGAGTTTCTGGCCGGCGGAGCGCGGGGAGGCGAGGGCCTTGATTGCGCCGTGTCTGAAGTTTCGCTGTTCGAGGATGGCGAGCATCTCGCGGCCGACTGCGCCGGTGGCGCCGGCGACGGCGATGGAGGGGTTTGTGGACATGAGCCGGGATCATTCACCACTGAGAGCACTGAGGACACTGAGGGAGACAGGTTCGAGTGAACGCGAGCCCAAGTTTCGGGCTTTCTCGGAGCTCTCGGTGTTCTCGGTGGTGAGCGTGCTGGGCTATGACGCTCGCGTGACGACCTGGTCGGCCATGTGCAGGAGCGTGTGCTTGGCGGGGGAGTCGGGGATGTCGGCGAGGAGGGCCTTGGCCTCGCTCACGAGGCGCTTGGCGGCGCTGTGGGCGTGGTCGATGGAGCGGGTGGACTCGAGGGCTTCGAGGAGGGTGCGCGCGGCTCCCGCGCCGGCGGTGGCGGATGAGCCGCCGGCGCCACCCCAGGAGGAGAAGTCTTCGAGGAGGAGGAGGGTTCCGCCGCGGCGCTGGGGCGGGGCGGTGGCGAGGTGGTGGATGACGGGGAGGGTGAGCTTGCCGAGGGAGGCGTCCTTGCGGAGGGGCTTGCCGACGATGCCCTGATCGCCGGCGAGGTCGAGGAGATCGTCCTGGATCTGGAAGGCGATGCCGAGCTTGAGGCCGAAGAGTTCGAAGCGGTCGAGGAGGTCGAGATCGGAGGTCGGGAGGGGCGAGGGGGGCGAAGAAGAAGCACCACGCGGAGCGTGGTGGTACCCAGGGGCGAGAGACTGCATCGCGCCGAGGCGGCAGGCGATGGCGATGAGGGAGCCGGTCTTGCGCTTGACGATCTCGAAGTAGGTGGGCTCGTCGATGGAGAAGTTCTGGCGGTGGGCGAGTTGGAGGAGCTCGCCGGCGCAGAGGGTCATGCCGGTCTGGCCGATGAGGAGGGCGGCCTGCTGGGAGTCGAGGGTTGAGCAGAGGCGGTAGGCGGCGGAGAAGACGTAATCACCGAGGACGACGGCGGCCTCGTTGCCGTTGAGGCGGTTGACGGTGGCGCCCTGGCGGCGGATGTCGGCCTCGTCGAGGACGTCGTCGTGGACGAGGGTGGCCATGTGGATCATCTCGCACACGGCGGCGATGGTGATGTGGGCGTCGGTGGGGAGTGATGGAGCGGGGGAGCGGCGAGGTGATGAAGGGGGGGCGGACTCTGCGGCGGCGAGGCCGCTGAGGAGGACGAGGGAGGGGCGGAGCATCTTGCCGCGGTAGGTCTCGAGGTGGGAGACGAGTCGCTGGACGGGAGGGAGATCGGACTGCAGGGCGCGGTCGAAGACCTCTTCGACGCGGCGGAGCCTGGCGTCGAGGGGGAGCGCGGGGGCGCTGGGGAGGTGGGTTGCGGGGGGTTGCGAGGAGACCAGCGGCGACATTGGCGGAGTCTAGGTGAGTCTGGGTCTGTGGATACATCCATCCGGGTGAACCGGGGCGGCGCGAGCGGGTAGAAGGCGTGGTGTCGTGCGGACGGGGTGATGCGGCGGAGGCCGCTAGGATTGGGGCCAGTTTCACACTTCGATAGGAGTCGTCATGCGTCAGGGCCTGTGGTGCGTCGCGGTGCTGGTTGGTGGACTTGCGGCCGGGAGCGCGCCGGCGCAGGTTGCGCCGATGCCGAGCGGGCCGGTGGCGCCGACGAAGAGCCTGTCGGCGGGTGATGCGGCGCCGGCGCTGGACATCGCGACGTGGGTGAAGGGGGATTCGGTGAAGGCGTTCGAGAAGGGGAAGGCGTACGTGGTGGAGTTCTGGGCGACGTGGTGCGGGCCGTGCCGGGCGAGCATTCCGAAGCTGACGGCGACGCAGGCGAAGTATGCGGGCAAGGGCGTGACGATGATCGGGGTGAGCCTGGACCAGGGGGCCGATGCGCTCGACAAGGTGCGGACGTTCGTGGACAAGATGGGCGACCGGATGGGGTACACGGTGGCGCTGGATGCGGGCGGGACGGGGGCGGCGTACATGGGGGGCGCGGGCGTGAACGGGATTCCGCACGCGTTCGTGATCGACAAGAGCGGGAAGATGGTGTGGCACGGGAACCCGGCGCTGCCGTCGGACGGGATGGAGCTGGTGGTGTCGGAGGTGGCGGATGGGACGTTCGACGTGAAGAAGAACGAGGCGCGGCAGGCGAAGTTCGCGACGCTGGATGGGGAGTTCGCGGCGGCGCGCCAGGCGGGCAGGTGGGAGGATGCGGAGAGGGCGCTGGACGAGATCGAGAAGATCCGGCCGGACATCTCGAACATTCTGGCGGGGACGCACTACGACATCATCGCGAACGGGAAGAAGGATCTTCCGGCGGCGATGGCGTTTGCGCGCAAGGCGGTGGACGCGGAGAGCCACGGGGATCCGGAGGAGCTGCTGCCGCTGCTGGATCGCGTGGCGGGGACGCCGAACCTGTCGCCGGCGGACTGCGAGTTCGTGTCGGGGCTGGCCCAGAAGGTGGTGGACAAGACCAAGGGGAGGAACCCGGCGGCGCTGTCGATCCTGGGCGAGACGCTGGTGCTGATGGGCAAGTACGACGAGGCGATCGCGGCGACGCAGAAGGCGGTGGATGTGGCGCAGGAGGAGATGGAGAAGCGCTACTACACCGGCCGGCTGGACGCGATCAGGGCGAGGGCGAGCGCGGCGAAGGCGGGGGCCGGGCCGAAGGGCGATTCGCCGAAGGCGCCGTGAGCCCGGGTCAGGAGATGACGGCGAGGATTTCGTCCCATTTCATGGCCGCGCCGGGCTGGCGTGACTGCATCCACTTGACCTTGCCCTGACCGTCGGGGGACTTTGCGACGACGATGGTGGCGCGGTTGGTGGTGTTCTTGTCGGCCCAGAAGGTGCCGAGGGCGCGGGTGACGTGGCGGTGCTGGTCGGAGAGGAGGGTGTGCTTGAAGCCCTCTTTTTCGGCCCAGGCCTTGAGGACGAAGGGGGAGTCGCAGGAGAGGCCGACGACGGTGGCGCCGCGCTTCTGCCAGGCGCCCATCTCGCGGGTGACGCACTGCATCTCCTCGCCGCAGACGCCGGTGAAGGCGAAGGGGAAGAGGCAGAGGACGACGTCGCCGTGCTTGACGGCGTCGGAGAGGCGCCAGTCGGCGCGTTCGCTGGTGGTGAGGGTGAAATCGGGGACCGGATCGCCGACGGCGACGGGCTTGTCGCGCGGCTTGAGGGTGTCGTTTGCCATGGCGAGAGAATAGGAAAGACAGCCGGGGGCGTACAGGCGAGGATGCGGGAAGGAGGGCGAAGGGTCGCTTCGGGTTCTTGCGGCGGATACGCTCTGAAGCGCGCCTCTTGCCTACGCGAGAGGCACTCTGTCGGCGGCAGGAGGCCACATCCGACCATGACGACGCTCGAAACCCTGAAAGACAAGTACACCGAGGTTCGGCAGCGGATCGGCGCTGCGGCGAAGAAGTCGGGGCGCACGGCCGACTCGGTGATCCTCGTGGCGGTGACCAAGACGGCGGAGCCGGACCAGATCCGGGAGATGATCCGCTTCGGGCACGCGGACTTCGGCGAGAGCCGTGTGCAGCAGCTGATCCAGCGGGCGGCGATCATCGACGAGTGGATGGCGCGCCAGCGGAGCATGCCGGGCGTGCAGTGGCAGAGGGCGGGCTCCGGGGATGGGCTGGCGGGGCAGGCGCCGGCGAAGCCCGGGACGGGGCTGCCGCAGGCGGTCCGGTGGCACATGATCGGCCACCTGCAGCGGAACAAGGCGCGCAAGGCGGTGGAGATCTGCCGGCTGATCCACTCGGTGGACTCGCTGAGGCTGGTGGAGGAGCTGCAGCTCATCGGGCTCAAGCGGGAGAAGCCGATCGAGGTGCTCCTGCAGGTGAACTGCTCGCTGGAGCCGCAGAAGTACGGGTGCGCGATCGCGGCGGCGGCGCACCTTGCGGAGCAGATCGAGACGATGGTGCACGTGCAGGTTCGCGGGCTGATGACGATGGCGTCGGCGACGGCGACCCCGGACGAGGTGCGGAAGACCTTCGAGCGGTGCCGCGAGCTGTTCCTGGAGATCCGGGATTCGGGCGTCGCGGGGAGCCGGTTCAACATCCTGTCGATGGGGATGAGCGGCGACTTCGAGATGGCAATCGAGGAAGGGGCCAACCTCGTGCGCGTCGGCACGGCGCTCTTCGGCGAGGCCAAGCCGGGGATGGAAGACGGGTCGGACGAAGAGGACGACGACTGATCGGCGCCGGCGTGCCGAGAGCCGGTGTTGGATGGTCAGCACCCGGAGAACCAGGCGTTCAGGAAGGCGAAGATGTCGCCGACGGTCAGCGAGCCGTCGCCGTCGGAATCGCAGCGCGGATCGCCGTCGAACCAGTGGCCGAGGAAGCCGAAGATGTCCTGCACGGTGAGGCCGTTGATCTGATCGAAGTTGGCCGGGCAGCAGATCGTGGGGTTGCCCATGGGCCCGCAGGCGATCGCGACGCCCTGGAAGACGCCGGCGCATCCCGCCTGGACGGTCGTGGAGCATGAGGTGCCGTTGCAGCAGGCGCCGAAGGCGGGCTGCGGGCAGGGGTTGGGCGAGCACGAGCCCGCGCCGTCCCAGGCGTTCGAGCCGGTGCACGAGACCTGCATCATCAGGGCGCACGCGCCCGTGGCGGGCGTGCAGCAGGCCCCGGCGACGGGCTGCGGGCAGGGCTGGGGCGAGCAGGCGGTCGAGCCGTTCCAGGTGTTGGGCGAGCCGCAGCTTGCGAAGAGCACGAGCGAGCACGCGCCGCTGGATGGGTCGCAGCAGGCGCCGGGGGAGGTGGAGGACTGCACCGTGGCCATGAGCGTGATGGTGCGCAGCGGCGAGTCCGGATCGTCCGAGGCGATCGAGAGCGTCGCGGACTGGGGGCCGAGCGTCGAGGTGTCGAGCACGATGGTGTGCGTGCCGGGCGGGCCGCCCGCGGGACGCTCGAAGGGGCCGTTGCCGCTGGGAATGCTGAAGGCTCCGGGCGTGATGGAGAGCGTGTACGAGAGCGTGTCGATGCCCGAGCCGGGCGCACCCTTGCTGAACACGGCGGTGTTGGCCGCGTTGGAGATCTGCAGGGGATAGGACACGCTCGAGAACTGGCTGACGGCGCCGAGATTCACGGTGCCGGTGGGGGAACCGAGTTTGGCGGGGACCTGCATGTCGAGGTAGACCGGCAGGTGGCCGTTGCCGGCGACGGTAACGACGAGGGCGTCGGCGAGGGCCTGGCCGACCTGTGCGTTGGTGGGAGAGAGGTTGATCGCGGTGTTGAAATGGGCTCCGTCGTTGCCCCAGCAGCGGTAGGTGTGGTTGGCGTCGTTCCAGGTCGCGGTGCTGAAGGAGGGGATGCCGTAGGGGTTGCCGCCGTTGATGGTGGTTCCCGTGAAGAGGTAGGCGAGGCCCTGGTGGTGCAGGAGCGAGCCGCTCAGGAGCAACTGGTCGTGCCGGTCGTCCATCTGGGTGGACGGCTCCTGCGTGTGGATGTAGCGGAAGGAGGAGGTGTTGTTCCATCCGCCGGGAGACCGGATGGGATCGATGAACTGACCGGAGGTCGCCCCGGACACGAGCGTCTGGTAGGCCTGCTGGGAGGAGTCCTGGATGTTGAAGTCGGCGCCGATGAGGAATCCGCCGATGTTGGCGGGGAGGGCGTTCGAGTCGGCGCGGATGCGGTCGGCCTCGGGGTTGCGGCGGACCTGGTCGGCCGAGGTGTCGCCGGCCTTGAAGTGCGAGCCGTAGATGTAGAGTTCGGCGCCGGGGCCGGAGTAGCCGGCGATGCGGATGTGCCAGCGCATGGTGTCGCGCGGGGCCTGGTTGGAGCCGGAGCCGGTGTTCTGGGTGAGCGAGGCGGTGTCGAGCCAGGTGAACTTGGAGGCGCGGTAGAAGAGGGCCGCGCCGGTGTCGCCGCCGTTGGCGACGTAGGGGGCGGCGGTCCAGTCGTTGCTGCAGGCGCAGGCGTTGTTGAGGAGGGCTGTGAAGTCGTTCACGGCGCCCTGGCCGGAGAGCTGGTGGGCCATGGTGTTGCCGGTGCCGCCCTGGGTGATCTCCTCGGCGATGACGAGGTCCGGGGCCATGGACTGTCCCGCGAGCGGGCCGGAGGGGACCACGCCGTAGAAGCTGGTCTGGAAGGCGGCGCCCCGCGAGCTCACGTCGGCGGAACTCCAGTTGGTGATGTTCCACTGGGCGATGCGGACCTGCGCACTGGCGGCCGCGGCCGACAAGACTGAACAGGAGACAACGAGAGCAACGGTCCTGGTTGCGGGCATGAGACTCCTCGGGGTGGTCTGGTGCGATACGGGCGGCAAGGGGTGGCGGACGAAAACCTGGCGGAAACTGTGCCCAAGTTTCGCCGGGTCGGCCAGCTGTCGGAGAGAACAATCGCCGGTGGCCAGCCGAGGCCCTTCTATAGTAGGGACCAATGGCCGAAACCCCCAATAAAGCACCGAAGAAGATCGTGCTCGCCTACTCCGGCGGGCTGGACACCTCCGTGATTCTCCCCTGGCTCAAGGACCGATATCCCGGCGTGAAGCTGGTGGCGTACGCGGCGGACCTGGGGCAGGGGGCAGGGGAACTCGAGGGGATCGAGGACAAGGCGCGCAGGAGCGGGGCCGACGAGGTGATCGTCGAGGACCTGCGGCGCGAGTTCGCGGAGCAGTACTGCTTCCCGATGCTGCGTGCGCACGCGGTGTACGAGAACGACTATCTGCTCGGGACGTCGATCGCGCGGCCGCTGATCGCCAAGGGGCAGGTGGCGGCGGCGCGGAAGACGGGGGCGGATGCGGTGGGGCACGGGGCGACGGGCAAGGGCAACGACCAGGTGCGCTTCGAGCTGACGTACATGGCGCTCGCGCCGGATCTGAAGATCATCGCGCCGTGGAAGGATCCGTCCTTCGAGCTGACGAGCCGGGAGGCGGCGGTGGACTACGCGGCGAAGAAGGGCGTGCCGATCGCGCAGACCAAGAAGAAGATCTACTCGCGCGACCGGAACCTGTGGCATTGCTCGCACGAGGGGGCGGAGATCGAGCATCCGGACCAGAAGCCGCACGACGATGTGTGGATGATGACCGTGCCGGTGAGCAAGGCGCCGGACGCGGTGGAGAAGGTCACGGTGCGGTTCAGCCAGGGGAACCCGGTGGCGGTGAACGGCAAGGAGATGCGCGGCGAGCAGATCATCGAGACGCTCAACGCGATCGGCGGCAGGCACGCGGTGGGGCAGGTGGTGCTGGCGGAGAACCGGCTGGTGGGGATGAAGAGCCGCGGCGCGTACGAGACGCCGGGGGGCGAGATCCTGTACCAGGCGCACAAGGCGATCGAGCAGCTGACGCTGGAGCGCGACACGATGCACTTCAAGCAGCAGGTCGCGCTGCGGTACGCGGAGCTGACGTACTACGGGCAGTGGTTCCACCCGCTGCGCGAGGCGCTGCAGGCGTTCGTGGACCACACGCAGAAGAACGTGACGGGGGAGGCGACGATCGAGCTGTTCAAGGGTCGAGCGCAGGCCGTGGGCGCGACGGCGGAGAAGAGCCTGTACGACACGAAGCTGGCCGGATTTGCGATGGATGGGTACGACGTGACGGCCGCGCGTGGGTTCATTGATCTGTTCGGGCTGCCGATGAAGATCGCGGCGATGAAGCGGTAGGGAGCGGGTTGGTTGTGTGTGGGGCGTAGAGTGGCCACCCCGGCGCGGCCGGGAGTCTGTCGTTTGTTCCATAGGTTCTGGGTTTTCGCGCCCAATCGACCGATCAATCCCCGATATGTCCAGCTTTCCCACGTCCCCGACGATCGCGACGCTTCCCGGCGTGAACCCGCACCTGCCCGCCGCGCTTCGGCCGCTGCTCGAGGTGGCGTACAACTTTCAGTGGTCGTTCTCTCCGCCGGCGCTGGAGGCGTTCCGGCGGCTGGACCCGATTTTGTGGGACCAGACGGGGCACAACCCGATCCGGATGCTCGCGGAGCTGCCGGCGCATCGGCTCGAGGCGCTCGCGCTGGATGAGAAGCTCATCGGGCTGGTCAAGGATGCGTACCGATCTCTTCAGGAGCATCTGGCCGACCCGGGGTGGTACGCGTCGCGGGCGGCGCAGGTGGACAGGCCGAATCGGCCGTTCGCGGCGGCGTATTTCTGCGCCGAGTTCGGGCTGCACGAGTGTTTCCAGATCTATTCGGGCGGGCTGGGCCTGCTCGCGGGCGACCACCTGAAGGCGGCGAGCGATCTGGGGCTGCCGCTGGTGGCCGTGGGGCTGCTGTATCGCAACGGGTACTTCCATCAGAAACTGGATGCGGGCGGGATGCAGGTGGAGCAGTTTCCGCCGCTGAATCCGTCGCGCCAGCCGGTGCTGCGCGTGATGGACCTGGACACCGGGCGGCAGCTCTCGGTGGGGATCCACCTGCCCGGGCGCGAGGTGCGCTGCGCGGTGTGGCGCGCGGATGTGGGGAAGGTGCGGCTGTACCTGCTGGACACGAACGTGCCGGAGAACGCGCCGGAGGACCGGGAGATCACCGCGAACCTGTACCTGGGGGACCAGAACCGGCGCATCCAGCAGGAGCTGGTGCTGGGGATCGGCGGCGTGCGGGCGCTCAACGCGATCGGCGAGCGGCCGACGGTGTTCCACATGAACGAGGGGCACGCGGCGTTCCTCGCCGTCGAGCGGATCCGCGAGATCCGCGAGGGGTTCGTCAACGTGGGGACGAACCTGACGTTCGACCAGGCGCGGGAGTTCGCCGCGCCGGGGAACGTGTTCACGACGCACACGCCGGTGCCGGCGGGGATCGACCGGTTCCCGGTCGGGCTGATGACGCACTATTTCGGCGGGTACACGGACCTGCTGGGGCTGGACATGGAGGGGTTCCTGGCGCTGGGGCGCGAGAACGTCGCGGATCGCGGCGAGGCGTTCAGCATGGCGATCCTCGCGTTGCGGTGCAGCCGGTACGCCAACGGCGTGAGCCGGCTGCACGGCGAGGTGTCGCGCCGGATGTGGGCGCCGATGTGGCCGGACACGCCCGAGGACGATGTGCCGATCGGGCACGTGACCAACGGGGTGCACCCGGCGACGTGGATCTCGCCGGAGATGACGGCGGTGTACGACAAGCACCTTCCGGCGAAGTGGCGAGCGAGCGTGCAGGACCCGGGGACGTGGGCGGGGATCGACAAGGCCACGGATGCGGAGTTGTGGTCGGCGCGGAACGCCTCGCGCCAGAGGTTCGTCGAGTTCGTGCACGCGATGGCGGGGTATGGGCGGGCGGCCGGGGCGACGGGCCAGCTGAGGGCGGACCAGCTGACGATCGGCTTCGCGCGGCGTTTCGCCGGGTACAAGCGGGGCACGCTGCTGATGCGCGATGCGGACCGGCTGGCGGCGATCCTGCGCGGGCGCGAGGGCAAGGGCGTGCAGCTCGTGCTGGCGGGCAAGAGCCACCCGGGGGACAACTGGGGCAAGGGGCTGATCCGGGAGATCGTTGAGTTCGCGCGGAGCGAGAAGGCCGGGGGGCGCGTGATCTTCCTCGAGGACTACGGCATCGACGTGGCGCGCGAGATGGTGCGCGGGTGCGACGTGTGGCTGAACACGCCGATCCGCGGCCTGGAGGCCAGCGGTACCAGCGGGATGAAGGCCGCGATGAACGGCGTTCTGCACGCGTCGATCCTCGACGGGTGGTGGGATGAGGGGTACCGGCCGGAGGCGGGGTACAAGATCGAGGATTCGGGGATCTATCCGAGCGATGCGGCCAACGAGAAGCGCGAGGGCTTCGAGTCCGAGGCGCTGTACCGGCTGGTCGAGCAGAAGATCGTGCCGGACTTCTACCAGCGCGAGCGCGAGGTGCCCGTGAGGTGGACGGCCCGGATGCGGGCGTGCATCAAGGAGCTGTCGGCCTTCTTCTCCACGCAGCGGATGGTCTCGGAGTACGCGGAGAAGTACTACTTTCCGGCGCACCTGGCGGTGGGGACGATGGCGGGGGCCGACGGGAAGCTCGGGCCGGCGCGCGAGCTCTCGGACCACATCGATCGGTACCGCTCGCTGTGGCACTCGGTGCGGGTGAAGCACGCGGAGTGCGCGGCGGCGCCCGGCGGGGACGGGTTCGCGGTCGCGGCGACGGTGCGGCTGGGGTTGCTGCGGCCCGACGAGGTGCTCGTGCAGGCGTACCACGGGCCGCTGAACGAGAAGGGGCACATCGAGCACGGTTCGGCGGCGAACCTGATCGTGAAGGCGCCGGTGGGGGGCGGGGATGGGAGCTATCAGTACGGCGGGGTGTTCAAGGCGGGTGCGCCGAAGTCGGAGGGCGGGAAGCACTACGGGATGGTGGTGCGGGTGCTGCCGGGCGATCCGCGCCTGGTGACGCCGTTCGTGCCGGGGTTGATCGCGAGCAGCGGGCCGGTGATGGCGGAGGCGGATCGGGGGCACCTGTAGAACGTGGATGTGGGCACGTTCGCGGGGGAGCGACGGGGTGATGACGCCCATCCGACCTTACCATCTCCATTGATGTCCGATCTCCGCATCGCATTCCTCGGCGACGTCGTCGGCTCCTCGGGCCGGCGGGCGGTGGCGCACGCGTGGCCGAAGCTGCGGGATCTGCACGGCGTGCACGCGCTGATCGTCAATGGGGAGAATGCGCGGAACGGGTCGGGGTGCTCGCCGGACAACTATCGCGAGCTTCGGCGGAGCGGCGCGGATGCGGTGACGCTCGGCGACCATGCGTACAAGGATCGGGCGATTCTCGAGACGCTCGAGGATCCGCTCCAGCCGATCTCGCGCCCGGCGAACCTGAGCGCGGGCGCGCCGGGGAAGCGGATCATCCAACTGGAGCTGCCGGAGAAGGCGCCGAAGGCTCCGCCGGTCTACGTGCTCACGGTGCTTGGGCGGTTGTTCATGTCGATGCCCTCGAACAGCCCGTTCGAGTGCATCGACCGCGAGATCGGGGCGATCGCCGAGCGGGAGGCGATGGTGATCGTGGAGATCCACGCCGAGGCGACCAGCGAGAAGCAGGCGGTGGCGTACCACTGCCTCGAGCGGTGGACCAGGGACGATGGGCCCCGGGTCGTGGCGGTGGTGGGGACGCACACGCACGTGCAGACGGCCGATGCGCGGTTGATCGACCACACGCTGGCGGCGATCACCGACCTGGGCATGTGCGGGCCGCACCGGAGCGTGATCGGGCGCGACATCCGGGCGACGCTCAGCGCGATGGTGCAGCAGAGCCCGAGCGCGCTGGACGTCGCCGACGGGGACAATCGGGCGTGCGGCGTGATCGTGCGCATCGATGCGCGGCACCGGCGGGCGGCCGGGATCGAGCCCGTGAACATCGCCGTTCCGGAGTGAGGCTCAGCCGTGGGCGAGGCCGGCGCGGGTGGCCAGCGCGTAGAGGTCGCCGACGCCCGAGCGCGTGCGGACCATGTACGACTGCAGGTGGCGGCCGGGGCACTCGGTGGGGGCCCGCTCCTGGTGGGTGCGGACGGCGCCGATCGCGATGTTGTACCGCTGCATCTGGCTGGCGAGGAACTTGTCCAGCGAGGCGAGCGCGGCACGGGTCGGCGTCTGCACCTCGAAGTTGCCCATGCAGAGGATGCCGAGGTTGTGCTCGTTCTGGTTCTTGACGTGGGCGCCCTGCCACCGAATGGAGCGGCCCTCCCAGACGCGCCCGTGCGGGTCGATCACGTAGTGGTAGCCGAGGTCGGCCCAGCCGCGGCCCATCACGTGGGCCTCGCGGATCTGCTCGATGCGCGCGGCGACCTCGTTGGAGGTCGCGAGCGAGACGGGCGGCATGCCGTCGTGGTGGACGGTGATGCGGTAGATCCCGTTCATGGGGTGCGCGCCGTCGGCGCCGCCGACGCGGGCGACGCCAGAGCGGGCCCACATCGAGCGCGGCACGATGCCCGGCGGCGGCGAGAAGTCCGGCGGCGCAGCGGGGGCGGGCCCCGGCGCGGAGTGCAGATCGTTGTAGACCGTCGTCGTCGATCCGGGATCGGCCCAGTATGGGCCGGGAAGGCGCGCGGAGGATCGGCCGCTCGAGCATGCCCCCAGAAAGAGGGTTCCCAGGAGCATTCCCCCGCCCGCGATCACTTCACGACGCGTGACCCCCGCTGAGGGCTGGCTATCCCCGTTCCCGTTGAGCGCGCCGTGTTGTTGCATGGAGTGGTTCATCGACCAGAAACCGGCGGAATCTCTACGCGATCCTGCGTCGGAGCGGGGAGTGTATCTGCCCAGGATGGGGCAGCGAAGGGCACTCCCTCAGCCGGCCTCTTCGGCGCGCCGCAGCCACTCTTCCTCGAAGCGCTCGAGTTCGGCCTGCGACTCGTCCCGCTGGGCGAGGGTCTTCTTGAACAGGGCCGCGTCGCGGTACACCTCTTCCTTGGCCAGCTCATCGTCGAGTGCCTTCAGGCTCCTGGTCAGGCGCTCGATCTCCTTGTCGAGGCGATCGGCGGGCATCCAGGAGAGCCCGCCGCCCTTGGGCTTCTTCTCCGAGCGGCCGTTGCCGGATTGCGTCCACTTGCCGTCGGGCTTGGCGGGCTGGGCTGCCGGCTTGGACGCCGGCTTGGGTTGGGGTTGGGCGGCCTTGGCCTGCTTGCGGGCCTTTTCCTGTTCGAGGCGGGCCTGCTCGCGGGCCTGTTCGGCCTTCTTTTCGTGGTATTCCGTGTAGGTGCCGGTGAAGACCTCGGCGTTGCCCTTGCCGTCGAGGACGATCAGGTGATCGCACGTGGAGTCGATCAGGGCCCGGTCGTGGGAGATGAGCAGGAGGGTGCCGTCGAAGCCGTCGCCATCCTCGGTGCGCTTCAGGGCCATTTCCAGCCGCTCGGCGGAGGGGATGTCGAGGTGGTTGGTGGGCTCGTCGAGGATGATCAGGTTCTTGGCGGAGGCGAGGAGGCCCGCCAGACGGGCCCGTGAGCGTTCGCCGCCGGAGAGGACCTTCAACTGCTTGTCCTGGTCGCGCCCGGAGAAGAGGAACGCCCCCGCGAGGT
Organism: Phycisphaerales bacterium; assembly: GCA_035546115.1. GTDB lineage: Bacteria > Planctomycetota > Phycisphaerae > Phycisphaerales > UBA1924 > UBA4658. The sequence continues at coordinate 2,896 of DASZWV010000458.1, read as the reverse complement.
CGCGGGCCTGCTGCTCGCTCAGGAGCTGGGCGGGGTTTTCGCGGCGGATGATGGTCTGCAGGTACTGGTACACCGCGAGGTCGCCATCCTCCTCCGGCGGAAGTTGCGCGTAGTACCCGATGACGACGTTGGACCCGAGGCGCGTGGCGCCCGAGTCCATCTCCGTCTGGCCGAGGATGCACCGGACGAGGGTGGTCTTGCCCGCGCCGTTGGGACCGATAACCGCCCACTTTTCGCCGCGCTGGATGGTGATGTTGAGGTCGTGGAACAGGACCTTCTCGTGGGGAGTGGAATCCTCCTCATCCACGATGTTCGTGTACTTCTTGCTCCCCTCGCGGACGACGACGACATGGTCTCCGGAGCGCGGGGCGGCGGGGAAGTTGAAGCGGGCGGAGCCCATCTCGACGACGCGTTCGATGGCGAAGAGTTCTTTCTGGCGTTCGAGCTTGGAGAGGCGGCCCTGGGCCTCCTTGGCCCGCTGGCCCGCCCGGAAGCGCCGGATGAACTCTTCCTCCTTGGCCCACTGGCTCTGCTGGTTCTCGTAGGCCCGCTGCTGGGTGAGCAGTCGCTGCTGGCGGATCTCGATGAAGGCCGTGTAGTTGCCGGGGTAGTCGATCAGGCGGCCGGCCTCGAGCTCGACGATGCGCTGTACCACGCGGTCGAGGACGTACCGGTCGTGGCTGATCATTAGGACGGCGCCCTTGAACTCGTGGACGAGGAACTCCTCGAGCCATTCGCGGCCGGCGATGTCGAGGTGGTTGGTCGGCTCGTCCAGAAGCAGCAGATCGGGCGATTCCAGTAGGAGCTTGGCGAGGGCAAGGCGGCCCTTCTGGCCGCCGGAGAGTTTGGAAACCGGGATGGTGAACTGGCCGTCGGTGAAGCCGAGGCCGTGCAGCACGGCGTCCACCCTGTGGTCGGTGGCGTAGCCGCCCATCTCCTCGATCCTGTGCTGGATGTCGGCCTGCCTGTTCATCAGGCGCTCGAGCTTTTCGGGCTCCGCGTTCTCGGGCAGGGCCATCTGCTCGTAGATCTCGTCGAGTTGCTTGTGCAGTCGGCCGAGCTCGACCAGGCCCGCGGCGGCCTCTTCGCGCAGGGTTCTGGATGGGTCGAGTTCCGGGTCCTGGGTGAGGTAGCCGACGCGGGCGTCGCTCGAGGCGCCGACGGTGCCGCTGTCGGGCTTGAGCCGCCCGCCGAGCATCTTGAAGAGGGTGGTCTTGCCGCACCCGTTGCGGCCGACCATGCCGATCCGCTGGCCGGGCTCGATGGACAGGCTGACGCCGTCGAGGAGCACGCGCGTGCCGATCGAGTACTTCAGGTTGGTGCACGAAAGCAGGGGCATGGGGAAAAGTCGGGATGGTAGGGGCCCCTCGGACGGATTCGGCTCGCGCCGGTATGCTTGGACCCAAACTCGGTCCTTGTTTTCCTTGGAGGTTCCTGATGCTCTCTGCTCGTGTGCTTGGTCTTGTTGCCGCATCCCTCGCCGCGCACGCCGCGCTGGCGCAGGCCCAGCCGGGCCAGCGCGTGGATGCGTCGCTGACGTCGGGCGACGTCGTCCGCGGCGTGCTGGTCTCCGAGAACGACAAGCAGGTCGTCATTCAGCACCCGGTGCTGGGCAAGCTGACGATCGACCGCAAGAACCTCGCGGGAATGTCGCTGGTTCCCCAGGATGCGGCGCCCCCGCCCGCCCCTTCGGCGCCGGTCGCCCCGCCCCCGCCGCCGCCGGCCCCCGCGGCTCCTCCTCCGCCGGAGGTCACGCCCGATCCCGACTCGTTCTGGAAGGGCTGGAAGGGCGGCCTCGAACTGGGCGTGAACGGCTCGCAGGGCAACAGCGAGACGCTGAGCCTGCGCGGCGCGATCAACGTGAAGCGGGAGACCAGCAAGATGGTCACCGCCGCGGGCGTGCTGTACACCTACGGCACCAACGACGGCGACAAGAACCTCGACCACGGCGAGTTCAACATCCGAAACGACTGGAAGATCGGCTCGCCGTGGAGGATCTACGCCACGGGCAAGGCCGAGTACGACACGTTCCAGGACTGGGTCTGGCGGACCAGCGCGTTCGCGGGCCTGGGGTACGAGTTCATCAAGTCCGACAACACGCTGCTGCTGGGCCGGCTCGGCGCGGGCGCCACCAAGGAGTTTGGCTCTTCCAAGCAGCGCATCGAGCCGGAACTGGACATCGGCCTGGACTGGGAGCACAAGCTCGACGAGCGGCAGAAGCTGTTCGCGACGATCGACTACTACCCCAGCCTGCACCGCACGTCGGACTACCGGGTCGACGCCAAGGCCGGCTACGAGGTGATCGTGGACCCGACCAACAAGCTCGCCCTCAAGCTGGGCCTCGAGGACCGGTACAACTCCAACCCCGGCGACGACAAGAAAAAGAACGACCTGCTGTACTTCGCGACCATCGTCTACACGTTCTGACGACGTCCGGGCCGATCGATGTGCTGTTCTGAGAGCCCCGCCCGCGCGGGGCTTTTTTTCGTCCGCTCAAAGTTCGGCCGCCGATTCGCCCGATTGAGTTTTGCGTTTTCCGTACTTCGAGGTATTCTGCTCCCGATGATGCGCCGCCAAGGGCTCGTCAGCGCGACCGCTGTTCTCGCCGTCATTTCGGCCGCGGAGCCTGCCGCGCTCGCCGAGCCGCCCGCGGGCGCTCCGCCGGTGCAGACGCCCCAGCCCGCGCCGGAGTTCGGGCTCGCGACCATCGTCCTGACCAACGGCGACACGTTCCACGCGACGATCATCTCGGATGCCGACCCGCTGGTTGTGGATCATCCGCTCGTCGGTCGGATGACGATCCCGCGCGACCGGATCAGGTCGATCACCCGGGATGGGCCGGCCCCCGCCGCGGGTCCGATCGCCCCCGCGGCCCCGGCGCCCCCGGCCCCCGCGG
>DASZWV010000457.1:0-11742 GCA_035546115.1 Phycisphaerales bacterium | reverse complement strand
TGTTCCGCGGATCGTCGTCCGCGGAGCGCAAACCAAGACGAGGATGGATTGCATGGCCACCCCGCCGAATCGGAATGATCTGAACCAGGGCAATCGCGGCGGGCCTCCCGGGGGCGGCGCCGGCGGTGGCGGCGGTGGGGGGAACGACTCCGGGTTCCGGGGCCGGAAGATCACGACCTGCTCGTTCTGCGGCAAGACCAGCCGCGACGTCGGCCCGATGGTCGAGGGCCCGGGCGATGTGTACATCTGCTCGAACTGCACCGACCTGTGCCAGAACATCTTCAAGCAGGAGCGGCGGAAGGTCTCCTCGGCCAGCTCGATGTTCACGACGGTCCCCTCGCCGCGGACCATGAAGGAGTTCCTGGACCAGTACGTCATCGGCCAGGACATGGCCAAGAAGGCGCTCTCGGTCGCGGTGCACAACCACTACAAGCGGCTGCTGCACGCGGACAAGGAAGAGACGGACGTCGAACTCGACAAGAGCAACATCCTGCTCATGGGGCCCACCGGCTCGGGCAAGACGCTCTTGGCCCGCACGCTGGCGCGGGTGCTGAACGTGCCGTTCGCCATCGGCGATGCGACGACGCTCACCGAGGCGGGCTACGTGGGCGAGGACGTCGAGAACCTGCTGCTCAAGCTGCTGCAGAACGCCGACTTCGACGTGGAGGCGTGCCAGCGGGGCATCATCTACATCGACGAGATCGACAAGATCGGCAAGACCAACCACAACGTCTCGATCACGCGCGACGTCTCGGGCGAGGGCGTGCAGCAGAGCCTGCTGAAGATGCTCGAGGGCACGGTGGCGAACGTTCCGCCGCAGGGCGGGCGCAAGCACCCGGAGCAGCAGTACATCCAGATCGACACGTCGCACATCCTGTTCATCTGCGGCGGCACGTTCGTGGGCATCGAGGACATCATCCGCCGGCGCATCGGCCGCAAGCGGATCGGGTTCCAGGTCGAACCGCAGGCCGGGTCGGCGATCGAGCGTGAGCGCGAGCAGGTGCTGGCCCAGGTGACGCCCGACGACCTGATCGAGTTCGGTATGATCCCCGAGTTCGTGGGGCGTCTGCCGATCATCGCGCCGCTCATGCCGCTCTCGGTCGAGGCCATGGTGAACATCCTCACCGAGCCGCGCAACGCGCTGGTGCGCCAGTACCAGCACATGTTCAACCTCGAGCGGGCGAAGCTGCGCTTCACCGATGGCGCTCTGCGGGCGATCGCGGAGAAGGCGCTCAAGCGCGACACCGGGGCGCGTGCGCTCCGCTCGGTGCTCGAGGAGATCATGATCGGGCTGATGTACGACCTGCCCGAGAACGACAACGCGAACACCGAGTTCGTCATCGACGAGGTGGATGTGCTCAAGCCGCGCAGGCTGGCGGACCTCCGCGTGAAGCGGAAGGAATCGGCGGCCTGAGAAGGGCAATCTGGTCTCGAATCAACAGAGCCCCGAGCGCAAGCTCGGGGTTTTTCTTGTTCCGTTCCCTGCGTGTCGTGAGCGACGAGCGTTCAGTTCAACTCGGTGCAGAACCACCCCGACTCGCTCCCGATCGTCACCGGCGCGAGCAGGTGCACCCGGAGATTCGTCTCCAGCAGGCGGCGCGACCGCTTCGGGCGGTCGGTGAACAGGTGGAGCGTCGGCCGCCTGGCCTGGTCGATGTCGACGCCCGCCGCGGCGGCGAGGATGCCGATGTGGGCCTCGGTCCAGGATGATGCAACGAGCAGGGCGGCAAGGGCGGAGTCGTCGGCCGCCTCCGAGTCCGAACGGGCGAGGAGGTGCAGTGCGCCGTCGTCGGCCACGGCGATCTCGATATCGCCCGCGTACGGGCAGCGGAGGGAGACGGGCTTGAGTTCGGTGAGGTGCGAGGCAAGCGTCGCCGCCGGCGCGGCCGCCGGGCGGGCCGGCCGTGCCCGAGTCGGAGCGGGCGAGGGCCTCGGGGTCGGGGCGGGCTCACGGACAGCGGGCGGGACTGGAGGCGCGGCGACCGGAGGCATCGGCCTCGGGGATGGGGCAAACTCGTCGTGTCGGGGCGGTGCGACCGGCGCGGGGGGTTCGACGCGGGCGGGTGCCGGCGGCGTCGGTTCCGGCTTGGGAACCGAAGTCGTCGCGGGTGCCGGAGCGGCCGCGGGGGCCTTGCCGATCGGATCCGCAACGAGTGCCCGCTCGACGGTTGTGACAATCAGCTTGAGGTCAAGGTCGGTCTGGCCGCTGAAGAGCGTGTGAGTCGGTTTTCCGGCGGCGTTGATGCGGGCGGAGCAGACGATGCTGTCGACGGGTCGATCGAGAATCTCGGCGGCGAGCTTGGCGAGCGTTTCGCCCGTCGACTTGGCCTCCGGCGAGGCGTCGCCCATGACCGCGAGGCGGACCACCGGCTGATCGCCGCCGTGGGCCGCGAGCGGCGTGGCGAGGCGTTCGGCGAGCAGGCGGCAGGACTCGCGGGCCGTCTGATCGGCGCCGGTGAGGATCGTCAGCACCCGCGCGATGGAGCTCGCGGCGATGATGTGCTCCTGGCCGGCGTCACACCGGATGATCCAGCGGTCGGTGAGCTCGGCCGCGGCGTCGATCGCGCTCTCGAGCGTTCCGAGCGCCTCGGCGGCGGGCAGGTCGATGCCGTCGGGGCTGGGCCCGACGACCTCCAGCGTGGCGTACTCGGCCTGGACGCGCAGCGAGGCGACGAGCTTGTTCGCGGCCGCGGCGATCTCGCGGACGTACTGGCTGGCCCAAGCGGAGCCGATGACGGGCAGGTTCGCCAGCACCACGCACTCCATGATGGGGTTGCGGGCCGGGGGCGGGACGAGCGTGGGGATCGACCGTGCCTCGCCCGCATCGTCCTCGGCCTTGAGCGAGAGCACGGGCGCGCTCGGGAGCGGAACGATGTCTTCTGGGAGCGTCGGGCGGTCGCGCCGGGGCGCGAACTGCTCGCGAGAAGGCGGGAGGTCGTCGGCGCCCGCCAGGCGAAGACGCGGACCATCGTCGGGCGGAACCGGTGCTTGCGGGGCGCCCTGGCTTGGCCTTGAAGCGCCCTGCGGGATGGGACCCAGTTGCGGGCCGAGTGTCGCGGGGCGCGGCGCCGGCTGGGGCGGATTCGGGGCGGCCCCTGCGCGGGCCTTGGTCATGTGCGGCGCGACCTCGCCCAGGAACAGGTCGGTGAGGGCGTCGAACGGTTCATCTGGGGCTGTGGTGGCCGCATCGATGGAGCGCTTCCAGAACGGCGCGAGGCGCAGGGCGGGCGCGGGCTGCGGGCCCGTGGGCGAACCTGAGCGGTTGTCGGCGGGTGGATTCGGGTTCATCCGGCGCTCCGCGCGGCCGCGGGCTGCAAGACGGGGCTGGGACTGGGCAGATCCGATGGTCCAAACGGAACGACGACGACGCTGTTCGACCCGCCGAAGGGGTTGGGCGCCACGACCGGGTTGAACGGGTCGGGCATCCAGCGACCATCGACGACGAGGCGGTATTGAGCGTAGCCCGGGGGCATTTCCACCAGGGCTTCGAGCGCGCCGGTGGCCGGGTTTGGCCGGAGCGGCGTTCGTTCCGGGGTCCACTGGTTGAAATCGCCCGCGACGCCGACGCTGGCGCCGATCGAGATCGGCTGCACGAACAGGACACCCTTCGGGGTGGCCATCGCGCCGAAGTATCTGCGGGGATGGTCCTGGGGTGCGGCGGGAGGAGCGGGGGGGGCAAACGGGGCAGGGGCCGAGACGGGTGCGGCAACCGTGGAAACCGTCGGAGTGATCGCCGCTGGGGCCGAGGCAAGCCGAGTTTCCGGTTTGGCCATGAAGGGATCGCTGACGGGCGCGGGCGTCGAGAGCAGGGCCGTCGGCTTGGCCTCGGCGATGGCGACCGCTCGGGCGAGGTTGCGGGTGCGCCGTGCCATGTCGGCCGCGCGGCTCATGGTCGGGGCCGTCGCCGAAGGCCCGGCGGGCTCGGGGGAGGCGGGAGGTTCAGGGAGGCTCATCGTGGAAACGAGCGCGGGCTCGGAGTCGGCGCCGAGAGCCTGATCCGAGATGCCGGGGACGACCTGCACCTGCACCTGCGCCGGCTCGGTGGCGGCGGATGCGGGCTCGGACTCGGGCGGGCGTGGCGCGCCGGGTTTGAGCGCGTTCTCGATGAGCCAGTCGGCGAGCGCGGCGTAGTCCTTGGCCCCCTGCGACTCGCGAGAATACTCGCTGACAGGCTGGCCGAAGCTCGCGGCCTCGCGGAGCGATTGGTCGGCGGTGATGACGATGGGGATGACGCGGGTCGCGAAGCGCCGCTTGAGTTCGTCGAGCAGGTCGCGGCTGAGGACGCTCGCGGGATCGTGCATGGTGGCCAGCAGGCGGTAGGTGGGGGCCACGCCCAGCCGCTTGGCGATGGACTTGATCGCGTTGACCTGCTTGGAGGCCCCTTGCAGGGAGAAGAAGCCCGTCTCGACCGGGATGATGACCTCGTCGGCGGCGACCAGGGCGTTGAAGGCGAGCAACCCAATTGCGGGGGAGCAATCGATCAGGCAGATGTCGTACTGGGCGTCGAAGCGGGTCATCACCTTCTTCAGGCGGCTCTCGGCGTCCGGGCGCGAGGCGAGTTCGCCGCGTGCCGCCTCGAGGGCCGCCAGGCGCAGCGTGGCGGGGGCGAGGTCGAGATTGCGGCTGACGCGCCAGAGGAGCCTCTGCGGATCGACGGGTTTTTCGTCCGGGGCGAGCATGGCGTCGCCGATGTGCAGGTCCACGCGCTGCTCGGGGATGGCCAGGCCGGCGGCGCAGTGCCCCTGGGGGTCCATGTCGACAAGGAGCGTGCGAAGGCCGCGACCGGCGAAGACGCCGGCGAGATTGATGGCCGTGGTGGTCTTGCCGCAACCGCCCTTCTGGTTGACAACCGCGAACGTGCGCACGGTGCGCTCCCTGGTGCCCGAATCGCCGCGGTGGCGGGGGTGGCGTTCAGGGTCCATGCCCGATCGCCGGGCCGCAGCGTGTGCGCGGAGTTATCGGGTGGAGACGGGCGAAGACTCCAAAGGGTGAAAGCTCAAGTTTTCGTGAGGGAGGCTGAGTCGCGGCGCGGGCCGGTGGGGGATGGCCCGCGCCGCGGGCGGGCTCACTTCGTTTCGACCGGGGGCTCGAACTTCGCGAGAACGCGGTCGCCGATCTTGAACTGGGCGATCTTGGTGCCCTTGGACACCCAGAAGATGAGCACGAGTTCCTGGTCCGGACGGCTGGAGGACATGATGGGCATGTCCTTGTCCTGCATGTTCATGACCGGGGCCTGAGGATTGAAGTAGATCCACACTTCGTTCGTCGTGTCGGTCTTGTAGACATAGCCGACCGGGGAGATGGGCTGGCCGTTGGTGTCCACGAGGGCGATCTGGCCGGACCGGTCCACGCCCGCGGCCGCCTTGGAGAGGAAGCCGTAGAGGTTGTTCTTCTCATCCACGCGGACCTGGACGACGCTGGAACCGTCGTTGACGGCGAACTTGCGGACCTGCAGAGCCCGATCGGTGCCCCAGCCCGCCTGCTCGTTCTTGCCGAACTTGCTCAGGCTGCCGCCGATGATCGCCCGCGTGTCGTCGAGGAGCAGATCGTGCATGATGTCCTTCTGGAGCATCACGTTGAACGACAGCACGTCGCTGAAACGCAGATTCGTGTCGTCGAGATTCCACTTCTTGATCACAACCGTCGCGCCGGGTTTCGTATTCTCCGGGGGCGGCTGAGTCACGCCGCCCTTCTCGAAGGCCGCGGCGTTCTTCACGGCCGCGTCGCGGGCCTTGGCCGAGGAATACGTGCTCTTGGGAGCCATCGAGGAGACATCTTCCCGGATGCCCTTCACGTACAGAGCGATGGGACGGGCGCCCTTGGGGACGGCGAACTCGAAGCCCATCACGCACTCGTTGCCCTCCTTGGCCTGGGGGATGAAGGTGTTGGGTCCCTCGTAGCGCCAGCGGCCGAGTTCCTTGTCCTTGAGGGCGTCGCCGCCGCGGTTGTCGGCCTGCGAGATGACGGCCATGGGGTTGATGCCCATGGTGTCGTAGGGGTCGTTGCCCTTCTGCACGACGAGGCGGATCTGGCTCGCGCCGACGACGACGCGTCCGGACTGCTCCTTGGCGCCGGCCTCGAACTTGACCACGTACCCCTCGAGGGTCGAGTTGGCGGGGTCGGCGGGCTTGCCGTCGAGGTACGTGAAGGACTGGGGATTGACCGGGCGGGTGGAGGTGTCCTTCGGGTCGTCGTTGATGTGGTCGTCGAAGAGCGTCTCGGGGTTGTTGTCGGCCGTGACGGTGTAGTGCCAGACGAGGTCGAACGAGTCGGGGCCGGTGGTGTTGCGGCCCTTTCCATCCTCGTGCGTCATGCGCATCATCCAGTTCTCGTCCGCGAGGTCGGGGTGCAGCCGGCCGAGGGTCTTGTCGGGATCGAGGGGGAGGAAGGTGCTGTCGGACATCGCGCTGTAGAACTGGCACGTCAGCCAGTCGGCCGGGAACCAGAAGCCGGAATCGTGCTTGATCGAGCCGTCCTTGCCGTAGGTCAGCCGCTTGTGGCCGAGGAACTCGGTCTCGACGTGCGTGTAGCCGATCGTCATGATGAGGATCCCGGCGGTGATGGTGCCGGAGACCAGGCCGCAGACGCCGCCGCCGATGACGTTGACGTTGGTGTCGAAGTCGAGGTTGAAGGGCACGAGCTTGTCGCACGCGACGCGCAGGACCGTCAGCATGATGGCGAAGGGAACCCCGAGCGAGACGCCCCAGGCGAGGTCGCCCGCGGCGCCGCCGGTGGGGTCGGTGCCGAGCATCCAATGGGCCAGCGGCTCCCAGAAGGCGAACGCCAGCGCTCCGGCGATGATGACGCAGAGCATGTGCAGGAAGCCGGAGAAGAAACCTCGCGACGACCAGATGTACGCGATCATGCCGGCGATGACGATGACGGCGATGTTGATGATCATGGGCGGTTCAGGATCCTGGGTGCGGAGTGCGGAGGCGGAGACGGACCGGGCGAGGACCTTCAGACCTTGGCCGGCTTCGAGGGCGGAGGCTTGGGGGCCGGCGCGGGGCCGTTGGGACCGGCGGACGGCTTGCCTCCCGAAGGCGGCGGTTGAGCACCGGCGGCGGGGGCGGCGCCGTCTCCGGTGATGCGCATGACTTCCTCGACGCTCGTCACCCCGTCCACGGCCTTGCGGATGGCGGCCTGCTGCAGGGTCGGAGCCTTGCGCTTGGTGCGCATGTAGGCCCGCAGCCCGTTCAGGTTTCCGGCGACGATCAGGTCGCGGGCCTCCTTGTCGAACAGGCAGACCTCGTACACACCCTCCTGGCCGAAGTACCCGGTTCCCTGGCAGACCGGGCACGGCTCGGGCTTGTTCTTGATGAGGACCTGGCCGCCCTTCTTGAAGAGCGTCTGGACCTTGCCCTCGGGGATGCCGAGTTTCTTGAGCATGTCCGGAGCCGGCGGATACGCGACGCGGCAGTTGGTGCAGAGCTTGCGGACGAGCTTGCCGGCGATCGCGCCGTGCAGGGCCTCGCCCGCCGAGCGCTGGTCGCCCACGGCCCTGACCCAGGCCTGCACGCCCGAGATGATGTCGGACGCGTTGAAGCTCACGTAGATTCGGGCGCGATCGAGATCGGCCCGGCTGATCTCCTTCGCGGTGGCCGCGTCGGGAAGGTCCGCCACGCCCACGACCTGCGGGTCGCGCCGCATGATCGACCGGACGAGCGTGGAGAACTCGGGACCGGTCGAGCCCGCGGGCACGTTGCCGGCGCCGCCGCCCTCGGCCTGCGAATCGAACTTGTTCACGCGGACGCCCTCGAGCGTCGCCTGCGGCTCGAGCTCGACGGTCTGCACGTTGCTGGTGTACGCGTCGTGCTTGCGGAGGACGCTGTAGAGCAGGGTCGTGCGCCCGGCGTCGCGCGGGGTCGTGAGAATGACCACGCCCTTCGCGTCGTCGATGACGTTCGTGAGCTCGGCGAGCTGCATCGGCAGCATGCCGAGGTCCTCGGCCTTCTTCATGACCGCCGCTTCGGGGTCGATCACCAGCGAGACGCGCATGCCGCCCTGGGCGCCCATGCTCGTGGCTCGCATCGTGTGGCGGTTGGCGCCGCCGGTTTCCTCGATCTGGAAGTTGCCCTGGAGCTTGCGGCGGCGGTCGGAGACGTCGAGCCCGGCCGCGGACTTGAAGAAGTCCATGATGCGGGCCGCGTTGGCGGGGGGCATGGTCTCTGCGGGCATGAGGACGCCGTCCACCATGAACTTGACGCCGTAGGCGCCGTCGGAGGTTCCGGCGGGCCCGATGTCGATTTGCGCGGAGCGGGCGGCGAGGGCCGCCGCGTAGAGCTTCTCGGCGGCGGCGCGGACTTCCATCTCGGGGGTGTCGGCCGCGGGGATAGGAAGGACCTTGGAGTACTTGCCCTTCTCGTCCAGGCCCTTGAAGACGAACTTGATGTTCGCCGGACCCTTGACGGCCTTTTCCTTCTTGGCCTCGCGCTTGAAGAAGGTGGACCAGGTGATGTGGTGCCGCTCGGGGACGCGATCGTCGCGATTGGCGAAGTGCACGAAGGCATAGAGGTCGGCGCCGAGCAGGATCAGCGCGATGCCGAGGCCGATCCAGAAACCGTACTCGGCGCCGGCCATGAGCAGGCCGACCCCAAGCCACGCGCCAAGGGCCAGCAGGGCCACGCCCATGTGCACGCCGTTCCAGGTGCGCCGGGGAAGGAAGAACTGGGCCGCGTGCTTGTCGAAGACCTTGGAGACGACCCAGGCCCATGGGATGAACAGGACCAGCAGCAGGATCGGCTTGTAGAAGCTCACCAGGAACTCGGCGGACTTCTGGTCGGCCAAGAGCGTAAGTGGTCCGGTGTGGGACAGGGCGCTCAGAGCGTCGAAGGTGGGCATGCCGTCTCCGGTGCGGGGCAAAGCTCGCGAAGTGGTCGGGCCCCTGAAGGCCGAGCGGCCCCGGGGTTCCGCGAGCAAAGAGAAGGGTATCCGACTTTCCGCGTGAGAGTGTTTTCGGGTTGCGGATGTCCGGCGAATGGTCGGTAATTCGCGGGAAATCCGGGCCACAATGTCGCGGCGGATGAGAGACCGCCTCCCGGACGGGGAGTTCCGGGCGGGCGCCCGCCAGCGACGGCCGATCAACCCAGCTTCTTCAGGCGCATCTGCAGATCGTCGGAGTTGGGGCTGGCCTCGAGGGCGACGCGCATGTGGATGTACTCCTGCTCGACGAGCTCGACGAGGGAGTGGTTGAAGTCCTTCATGCCGATCTGCATGGCCTCGACGGCGTTGAGATACTCGCGGAGCTCGCCCTCGCGGCCCTCGAGAATGTGCTTGCGGACGACCGCGTTGTTGATCATGATCTCGAGCGCGGGGATGCGGTGGATCTTCTCGTGGAGGGTGGGGAGGAGCTTCTGGTACACGAAGGCCCGCATCTGGTAGGCGAGCATGCGGCGGACCTGCTCGACCTCCTCCTGCTCGAACAGGCCGTAGATGCGGCTGAAGGTCTGCGTGGTGGAGGAGGAGTGGATGGTGCCGTAGACGAGGTGGCCGGTCTCGGCGGCGTGCAGCGCGGCCTCGAAGGTCTCCTTGTCGCGCATCTCGCCGACGAGCACGATGTCGGGGTTCTCGCGCACCAGGGCGCGCAGGGCGATCTTGAAGTCCAGGCAGTCGATGCCGATCTCGCGCTGGTTGATCGTGGCCTTGCGGTCCTGGAAGATGTACTCGATCGGGTCCTCGATCGTGACGATGTGCACCGGCTTGCGCTCGTTGACGTAGTCGAGCATCGCGGCGATGGTGGTCGTCTTGCCGGAGCCCGTCACGCCGCACAGGAGCACGATGCCCTGGGGCTGCATGGCGATCTCTTCCATGACCTTGGGCAGGTAGAGCTCCTCGAACTTGCGGATGTTCGAGGAGATGCGGCGGGCGGCGATGGAGAGCTTGCCGCGCGCCTGGAACAGGTTCACGCGGTAGCGGGTGTCCTCGTCGTAGTCGTACGCGAAGTCCACCGAGCCGAAGTGGTGCAGGTCCTTGAACTGCTCCTCGGTGAGGATGTGCTTGGCGATCTGCATGAACTCCTCGGATGTCACGGGCGTGGTGTCCAGGGGCTTGAGCGCGCCGCGAAGACGGATCTTGGGCTTCTGGCCCGTCTTCATGATGAGGTCCGAGGCCTCGAACTTGATGGAGGCCTTCAGGAAGTCGCCGAAGCGCGTCGCGTGCGGATCGTGCTTGGCGTCGGGATCGAGCGTGACGTGGCCCGTGTGGGTTGCGCCGCTCGCGTCGGTGTCGGAGTTCAGGCTCATGGGGGAGTGGGGGTGGGGCTTGCCGTTGGCTTGCGCGGCGGACTCCTTCGAGGCGCCGGTGGTTCCATTGCTGTTCACAGATCACAACCCGTCGCCGACAGAATACGCACGGAACCGAGGCTGCACCGTCGAGAGCTACGCCGCGGAGTCGGCAATCGCCGCGGATCGTGGAGGCAGACCCCGCCCGGCGAACGCACGGGCGGCATGGGGCCGATTCGGAACGTGGGCCGACCTGGTTCCGGCGAATGTGCAACCGGGGGGTGCGACCCGTACATCCGCCGCATGGAGGGCGGGCCGCTGCGTGCGACGGGGACGAAAGGCTTATCATCGGGGCGCGGGGAGCGTGGGCGGCGCGGGAGACCGACGAACAGACGCATGCGGCTTTCCATCGTCATACCCGTGTACAACGAGCGGGCGACGATCGAGCAGATCGTCGCCCTGGTTCACAGGGCGGAGGTGGCGGGCGTCGAGAAGGAGATCGTCTGCGTGGACGATTGCTCGCGCGACGGGACGTACGAGCGGCTGAAGGAAATCGCGCCGGCGTTTGCCCTGAGGGTGCTCCGGCACGATGTGAATCGGGGCAAGGGCGCGGCCCTTCGGACCGGCTTCGCCGCGGCGACGGGCGACGTGGTGATCGTGCAGGATGCGGACCTGGAGTACGACCCGCAGGAGTATCCGCGCCTGCTCCGGCCGATCCTCGAGGGGAAGGCGGACGTGGTGTTCGGCTCGCGATTCGTGGGCGGGGAGAGCCACCGCGTGCTGTACTTCTGGCACTCGGTGGGCAACAAGGTCCTCACGCTCGCATCCAACGCGGTGACGAACCTGAACCTGACGGACATGGAGGTGGGGTACAAGGTCTTCAAGCGCGAGGTGCTTCAGCGGATCACGATCGAGGAGGACCGTTTCGGCTTCGAGCCGGAGATCACGGCGAAGGTGGCCCGGATTCGTCCGGCCCTGCGGATCCACGAGGTGGGCATCTCGTACTCGGGGCGCACCTACGAGGAGGGCAAGAAGATCGGGTGGAAGGACGGGGTGCGGGCATTTTGGTGCGTTCTGAAGTACGGGCTGTTGTCATAGCGAGCGGGCGTGCGGGAATGAAAAGAACCCCGGCGATGGCCGGGGTTCTTTGGAGTCGAGACACGCTGGGAATCAGTTGAGGGCGAGCATCTCTTCGTAGTCCTCGTGGGGCGAGCCCGGAGGCGGGGTCTGGCCCGGACCGGGGATTCCCGGCCCGACGATCGTGCCCGGCACGCCGGGGACGCCCGGCAGGCCGGCGATCTCGCCCTCTGCGCCCGGAACCTCCGGGGGCTTGACGCCGAGGAACTTGCTCTCCAGTTCGAGGCGGATCTTTTCCATGGCCTTGTTCTGGATCTGGCGCACGCGCTCCTTCGTGACGCCGATGATCTGGCCCACCTGCTCGAGGGTCATGGGCTTCTCGCCGTCGGCCGTTTCGAGGCCGAAGCGATGCTCGATGACCGTGCGCTCGACGTCGGTGAGGTCG
>DASZWV010000456.1:0-3067 GCA_035546115.1 Phycisphaerales bacterium | reverse complement strand
AACAGCAAATGCCCGTTCTTCGCGCGTTCCAGGGGATGCAGCGCACCAAGCATGGGGTCGCCTCGAATCACTCCGGCCGCTTCCAGCCTGTCGGCGCTCGGCGCTGCATCATTCTCGCGGTCCATGAGCCAATCCGCATCACTCAACGTCTGCCGCACCAGCGCGATCGCCCCCATCTGGCTGTCCGGATACCGGCTCCAACGCCCATCCTCCGTTCCCCGCGGCATCCCGCGCACCGGCCGCCCATCCTCATCCTCGCGCGACGTCTCCAGCGACACGCACTGGTACACATGATCCGCGTACACCCGCGGCGAATCATCCGATGGATCGCCGCTGATCCGCGCCAGCGACACCAGCGCGCTCGACCCGCGGAAGATCCCGCCCTTGGGCGAGATGGCCGCGGCCACGAACCCCATCGATCGCAGCGTCTCCGCATCCTTTGCCGCAATCCCCGCCGCGCCCTTGTCCAGCGCGTTGCGCTGCGGCATCACGTGCGAGTTCCAGTGCGAGCCCGGCGCCTCCGGGTCCGGCCGCGGCACCTCCACCTCGAAGTACGGCTCAATGAACCCCGCGTAGATGTGCATGCCCGTGCAATCGCGCGCCTCGGCCCCGGGGGGCACCGGCGGCTCGCTCCCCGTTGGCTCCTCGCGGGTCACCGACTCAATGCGCCCGCCCCGCATCACCACCGTCGCCCGCTCGATCGTCTCTCCCGGCTTGACGTGCACCGTCGCCCCGGTGAGCGCCACGTACCCATCCCCCGGCTCGCTCTTGCGCGGCCCGTTCGGCGGCGGCGCCAATGGCGACCGCGACGTCGGCTGCGAGAGCGCCACCGACCCAAACGCCACCAGCCACACCACGCTCGCCACAAGCGACAAACCCCGCATCACCGTTGATGTTCTCTTCATGGCGCATAGCGTAATCGATCCCGGGCCGCAAACCCCGCCCGATGCCCATTTTCCCGCTCATTCCGGAGCCCCACGTGCCCGCCGAAGTGCTCAAAGGCAACGCCATCATCGGCCAGTCCGGCGGCCCGACGGCCGTCATCAACCAGTCCCTCGTCGGCGCCATCGGCGCCCTGCACAGCTTCCGCGCCGTCAACAAGATCTACGGCATGCGCCACGGCGTCAACGGACTGGTCAAGGACGACATCGTCGATCTCGGCAGGCTCCGCTCCTCGCGCCTGGATCCGATCGCCCGCTCGCCCGCCGCCGCACTCGGCTCCAGCCGCGACAAGCCCGACCCCGAGTACTGCGCCCGCATCCTCGAGGCCTGCAAGAAGCACGGCGTCAACTACTTCTTCTACATCGGCGGCAACGACTCCTCCGACACCTGCCGCATCGTCAGCGATCTCGCCGCCAAGGACGGCAGCCACGAGCTCCGCTGCTTCCACATCCCCAAGACCGTCGACAACGACCTCGTGATGAGCGACCACACGCCCGGATACCCATCCGCCGCCCGCTTCATCGCCACCGCCTTCATGGCCGACGCTCTCGACAACTCCTCCCTCCCCGGCGTCAAGATCAACGTCGTCATGGGCCGCAACGCCGGCTTCCTCACCGCCGCCAGCGCGCTCGCCCGCGGAGACGGTGGGGGGGGCAAGAGCGCGGCCGACCGCGCCGCGCACCTGATCTACCTCCCCGAGGTCCCCTTCGATACCCAGCGCTTCCTCGCCGACGTCGAGCGTGTCTACGCCCGCCTCGGCCGCTGCCAGATCGCCGTCAGCGAGGGCGTCTGCGATGCCCAGAAGCGCCCCATCGCCACCACGCTCGTGCAGGGCCTCGACACCGACGCCCACGGCAACGTCCAGCTCTCCGGCGTCGGCGCCCTCGGCGACGCCCTCGCCGACCTCGTCAAAAAGAACATCAAGAAAGACGGCAAGCCCGTGCGCGTCCGCGCCGACACCTTCGGCTATCTGCAGCGCTGCTGGCCCGACCCCTCACCCCTCGATTCCCGCGAGGCCCGCGGCGTGGCACGCTTCGCCGTCGGCCTCGCCCGCCGCGGCGATCACTCCGGCTCGGTCGCCATCGTCCGCAAGCCCACCCGCGCCTACGCCGCCGAGTTCAAGCGCATCGAGCTCGCCGACGTCGCGGGCAAGACGCGCTACATGCCCCCGGAGTTCATCGCCGGAACCAACGACGTCACGCCCGCGTTCGTGCGCTACGCGCTCCCGCTGGTCGGCACGCTCCCCAAACTCGAGCGCCTCTGATCGCCCGCGCCCTCAGCTCGGATTCGGCTTCGGCTGATCCTCGCCGCGGGGCGCCGGCCCGCGATCGTCTTTGCGCGGGGCCGCATCTTCCCCCCCCCGATTCTGCCTGCCGCGCTTCTGCTGCATGCCCCGCGGCCCCTGGCCGTCCCGCGGGCCCTGAATGCCCTGCGGCCCTTGGTCGTTCTGAGGGCCCTGCATGTCTCGAGGGCCCCGATCATTCGGCGGACCTTGCATGTCACGAGGAGCCCTCGAGCCGCGCGGGCCCTGCATGTCGCCACGACCACGGAAGTCGCGGCGACCTTGGAAATCGCGAGGACCCTGCATGCCGCGTCCGTCCTCCATTCCCTGAGGACCCCTGAATCCCCGCGGGCCCTGCATGCCGCGCGGACCCTCAAAGCCGCGCCGGCCCTGCATCCCCCACGGGCCGCCTTGGAATCCACGCCCTCCCTGCATCTCACCGCGGCCTGGGAATCCGCGAGGTCCCCGCATGCCGCGCGGCCCCTGGAAATCACGCGGCCCCTGCATGCCACGCCGATCCTGCATCGCGTGCCGATGCATCATCATCATCATCATCATCCGCCGGTGCATCCTGATCATCTGCCGCAGCCGCGCGCGTTGACGCTTGTTCAGGCGATGCTGCTGGCCCTGCCGCTGCTGGAACTTCCCCGAACCATCATCCGGCGGAGCGGCGGACGCCGCGCTCGGAATCGCGAGCAGCGATGCGAAGGCCACGACAAACGCGAGCGAGCCGGCGCGAATCAGGCGAGTGGAGATCATCTGTAGGACCCCTGAGCGAAGTGATTTGTCCGGCCGCGAGCACACCGCTCGGCCGCCAGAGCACAACGCGTCAACGCGCCGCCT
>DASZWV010000455.1:0-19705 GCA_035546115.1 Phycisphaerales bacterium | reverse complement strand
TCCGCGGGGATCGTGCTGATGTTGAACGGGTTGTAGGCTGCTTCGCTGTCCGGCACGTCGCTCCAGACGACCTCGCAGAAATCGCCTGGGTTGATCATATCGTGCGACGCGACCGGCGCCGTGTCCTGCTTGTCATTCTTGTAGATCTTCACTCGGACCGCTTCCGACTTGTACGTGGAAAGGAAGTACACGCGCTCGGTGTACACCTGCACGGGCGGGTTCGCGGAATTGTCGGTTGCCACGGAGATGTCGATCGCGAACTGCGTCCCGTCGGAAGCGGCCCGCACACGCTTTCCGGCGAGAATCGGGGCGGTTCCGGAGACGACGCCGTAGCCCGCGCGAACCTGGTACACGAAGCCATCCGTTCCTGTTGCTGCCGAGGGGAGCGCGTAGCCATCCGCGGCCGAATGGGTGACGTGGTTGGGGTCGTCGTAGTTCTTCGAGCCGTTGAGCGTTCCGAGAACGATCTTAAAGTTCGGAGAGACGGGCCCAGGGGTGATCCAGCCCTCGCGGTGCACCTTTGACCAGAAGCCGTTCGATTCGGGAACAAGGGATTCGTGGACGGTCCACTGCGCGGGCGCCTTGATCGTAAACGTTGCCCATCCATCGTCTGGAGGCTCGCTCGTGAAAGCGCTCGCCGGCCGGGGAGTGCCCAGCGTCGCCACCACCAGCCCGATCAGTGCCATCACGCCGCCAGTTCGGAGTCTTCCCACACGAGACATGCGTGTTCCTTTCTGGCCGCTCAATGCGACCGCTTGGGTATGAGCATGCTTGCCACCACCACGAGCACTCCCGCCGAGATCGCCGTCAGGACCGGTTGCCACGGCGGGAGACAGATCGCCATCTTTCGCAACAGCACATAGCTGATTGCCATGACCACCAGCACGGTGCCCACGGTCACCGCAGCCGAGCAAGCGGCAGTTTTCAGCGCTTTCCTCGCGCGAACACGGGACACCAGCATGGGCGGAAGCGCGGCGAACGCACAAGCGATAACAACCACCGCTGTCCCTGACGCGACCCGGATCGCCTTCCCGGTCAGCATCGCCTCGAACGCGGCTGCGTGTCCATAAACCCCCCATATCTCCCGCCCATCGGGAGAGCCGAACTTGTCCGTCGCGACGGGAGTCATGTTCGCGACAAACACCGCACGCCCCTTGAACCAGGTCTGTCGCTGCGACGGCGTCGCGCGAAGCACGTCGAGCAAGCTGTGAGTAATCGAATCGAGGACCGGCTGCGAGGGAATCGCGAAGAGGACCTGCGAGACTTGATCGGTATCGAGAATCCCGCTCTCTCGCCGATCTTCGATGCTTTCCATCTGGGCGATGTCGGTGCCCGATACTTGCACGTTTACCACATCCTGGACGGGCCTGCTGATAACGTCGCTCCCCGGATCGTTGACCTCCGCATCGATCACGACCGAGGCCGCGTCGGGTGCGACGAATCGGTGCCGCATCTTCGGGAAGTTCCACGAAGCCAGCGTGCGCATGGACAGCATCGGCCGGACATAGCGGTCTCCCCGGCGTGCGAGCACGTCGGCGCACCAGGGGGCATCTTCCTGGAAAAAGGCGGTCACGCCGCCCCACTGGAGCGGCCACCGGAGGATCGTCTTATTAGGAGCGTCCAGCGGCTCGTCCTCGAGCGAGCCGAGGTCGAGTCCGACGACGATCGGGAAGGGGCACTCCCTCGCCGTCTCATAGAAGAGTGCGTCGACGTCGCTCGGCTTCTTGAAGACGATGTCGAACGTGACGACTTTCGCCTCCGAGTCCTGGAGCGCTCGCAGCAATGCGGGGTAGACCGGTCGCCAGGTTCTCGCGCTCGCGAGGTTGAGTTGATCGAACTTCGTTCCGGCGGTGCCGAGGAGCTCCGCGACGCGCTTGAGTTCATCGGTGCTCTGGAGTCCCACTACGGCGCAGTGGTCGAGTGGAAGTTCCGATGGAAGCGGCGTCGCGAAGGCCGCCCGCGCCACGGAGTTTGCTTCTCCGAGTATGTTGGCGATCGGGATACCCCCTTTCCATCCGCACCACACGCTCACAACAAGCATGGCCACCATCGCGAGGACGCGCAGTGGCACGCGGCGAATCACGGACCAGCCCGCGAGCGCACCGCGGAACTCGGCCACGCTCTGGTGTCGCTTGGACGGGTCGCGCTCGATGGCCTTGAGGATGATGGCGTCGAGTTCGGCGTCGATGGCGGGGTTTTCGGTGCTGGGGGGGATGCCTCGGGAGGGCCAGCCGCTGGGCTGGTCGGCGTTTGGCTCTTTGCCGGCGAGGAAGGCCGCGAGGGTGAGGCCGAGGCAGTAGATGTCGGTCCGCTGGTCGGGGGCTTTGCCGGTGGTTCCGCCGACGGCGGGGTCGAAGTAGCCGGGGGTGCCGGCGCAGAGCTGGCCGGGCTCGCCGCCGAGGCGGCGGACGACCCGGGCGATGCCGAAGTCGATGAGTCTTGGCTCCTCGCCGGCGAGGATGATGTTGGAGGGCTTGATGTCGGCGTGGACGAGGTGCTGCTCGTGGAGGGCCTCGACGGCCTTGCAGACGTTGGTGAAGACCTCGACCTTCTTGCGGATCGGCCAGGCGTTGGAGATCGGGCCGCCGAGCGGCTCGCCCTCTTCGTACTCCATCGCGACGTAGGGGACGCTCACGCCGTCGATCGCCTGGTCGCCGGCGGTGAGGACGCGCGCGACGTAGACGTTGCGCTTCACGCTGGCGAGGCGGCGGCCCTCATCGCGGATCTGGTCCATGAGGCCGGGCTCGGAGGCGAGCTCGGGTCGCGCGAGCTTGACGGCGACCTTCTTGCCGAGGCGCTCATCGAGGCAGAGGTAGACGTCGCCCATGCCGCCGGAGGCGAGGAGGCGCTCGACCTTGTACGGCCCGATCGAGCGCGGGATGCGCACCTCGCGCTTCGCGGCGGATCGGAGGAGCATCTCCACCGTGTCGGAAGGCTGTGAGCTGGTTCCGGAACTGATCGCGGCGGGGGGCGCACCACCGCCGCCGAGCGCGCTGGTCGTCCGGTCGGCTCCCCCACTCCTCCCACCCCCCGGATTCCCCGCGTGTGTGCGTGGGTCCGAGGACATCCAGGATGCTCCCGTGACCGGCGCAATCGGGGGGCCGGGACAACGCCATAAGGGTATCACAACTCCAGCCCGGCCGGGCGCACCATTCGCACTTCGTCACATTTCGAGTGTGGATGGAGGCTTCGCAGGGGCGGAAGATGACGCCGCGGACTTCGGTGAGCCAGCGAGAGCGCTCGATGGGGCGGGCAAGGGCGGGGAAGAGGAGGATGTGCTCGGGGGCTGGCGGCACGGACGGATGATGTGAGGGGGCGCGGGCAGGGGTGAGTGGAAAGGGCTTGACAATGCTTTAGTCTATACTAAAATGTTTGCGTGCTCCCGGATCTTGCCTTCATCGCCCAGCCGACGCGCCAGCAGATCCTGCGGCTGATCTGGGAGTCTGAGCGGAGCGCGGGGGACATTGCCGAGGCCGTGCCGGTGACGTTTGGGGCGGTGTCGCAGCACCTCGGGGCGCTGCGGAAGGCGGGGCTGGTGCGGCTGCGGCGAGAGGGGCGCATGCACTGGTACGCGGCGGAGCGCGAGGCGTTTGGGGCGCTCGGGCCAGCGCTGGAGGAGATGTGGTTCGGGAAGCTCGGGGAGTTGAAGCGGCTTGCCGAGGCGGAGCAGCGCCGGATCGATCGTGCGAAGACGAACTGATGAGTCAACCGGACAGGAATCAACGATGACCGCGAGCGTGACCACCAGCGTGCTGATCAATGCCGACCAGACGACGGTGTGGAAGTTTCTTTCGGAGCAGCAGCGGGTGCTGGGGTGGATGACGTACATGCCGGGCGCGCCCGCGCCGGCGGGGTCGGTGTTTGAGGCGAGGCCGGGGGGAGCGCTGCGGATCATCTTTCCGAACGGGGGTGAGGCGAAGGGGAAAGTGCTGGAGGTTCGGCCGCCGGAGCGGCTGGTGTTCACGTGGGGATACGCCCCGGATGTGGCGAAGACGGGGCTGGGGCCGGGGGCGTGCCGCGTGGAGATCTCGGTGCGGAGGGTTGAAGATGGGTCCGGGGGGGGCGGGGGGGGCGGGGGGACGCTGGTGACGTTGACGCACTCGGGGCCGATGAGCGAGGCGCTGGCCCAGGGGCACCTGGCGGGGTGGAACCACTACCTGTCGCAGCTTGCGGTGCAGAGCGCGATGGAGTTCCATCAATCGCATCTTGGAGCCACGTTGGAGAACTACTTCAACGCGTGGTCGGAGGCGGATGCGGGGAAGCGGGATGCGCTGCTGGCCGGGTGCTGCGAGCCGAACGTGCGGTTTCGTTCGGCGTTCGCGTGCACGGAGACGCGCGCGGACATGAGCGCGCACATCGCGAACGGGCTTGCGCACATGCCGGGGATGCGGCTGCAGCAGGACGGGATCGCCAGGCACATGCACGGGGTTGCGCGGGTGCCGTGGAAGGTGGCGGGGCCGGATGGAAAGGCGGCGTTTCGCGGGGAGAACATCGTGAGGTTCACGCCGTCGGGGCTGATCTCGGAACTGATCAGCTTTCCGGCGTGAGGCTCAGGGGCAGCCGGAGCGGTTGGAATCGCCGGTCATGTGGGGCCAGGCCTGATCGATGAACCTGGCGACGTCGCGGAGGAAGCGGGCGTCATCGCCGTCGATGGGCGTGACCTTGGCGTCGCCCCCGAACCAATCGACCATGGAAACCTCGGAGAGGTGGAAGTGCCAATCGGCGCCGGTGCGCGAGGACCAATCGACGTGGATGGTCTCGCCGGTGTCGCCGTCGGGGGAATCGACCAAGTCGCTCACGGTGTGGGGGTTCGGGCGGAGGACGCACTCGCGGAGGCTGGTGCCGTCGAAGTCGGGGACGGTGAGGAAGACGCACCAGCCGCTCTCGGCGGCGCCGGGGAGGCGCGGCGTGCCGACGACGAGGGGCCAGGGGCTCCACTGCATGCCCTGCACCTTGGCGGCGCTCTGGGTGGCCATGAGGACGAGGAATCCGCCGCGGATGGTGGCGCGTTCGGGGGTGTCGGGCCCGCCGCGGTCATCGCGGAGGGTGAGGCCGGGCTTGTAGGCGGGGGTCTTGGCGGGGGCGGCGACGCCGCGGTCGCAGACGTCGACGGCGTTTGGATCACCGACGGCGCCGGCGATGAGGGTGAGGCACTGGCCGTTGACGGTGGCGACGTTGGCCCATTTGAAGCGATGCTCGAGGACGCCGTGCTCGGCGGGGATCATGACCTCGTGCCACTGCACGGGTTCCTGGATGCCGTACACGCCCTGGGCGGGGGTGCCCTCTTCCCAGTCGGAGGTTTCGGGGGTGGTGCAGTTTCCGATCTGGATGTTCTGTGGGGAGCCGCCGCAGGCGGCGAGCAGCAGACAGGCGCTCAGGGTGAGCAGTGCACGCAACAGCATGGCGAGTCTCTCCTCTTGGCGGCGTCACGGCGAGCGACGGCCCCTGCCCACCCGAGAAAGATAGGTCGGAGGAGGAGGAAAACGCACTTTGCCCAAGTTACCAGAGGCCGCGTTGCGACCGGGCCGCGGCGGGTCACTTGCTCTTGGTGTCGCCGCGGGCGAAGATCGACGCGACGTAGTTGAGGACGTCGGTGGCGGAGGTCTCGTTGTAGCCGAACTGCTTGATGAGGCGCTGCTTGACGATGTCGATCTTCTGCTGGGTCTCGTCGTCGACGACGCTGGAGACGAGGTTCTTGAGCTTGATGGTGTCGCGCTGGTCCTCGAAGAGCTTGAGCTCGAGGGCCTTGTAGAGTCGGGCGTTGGTGTTGTACTCGAACTTCTTGCCGTCGAGGGCGAGGGCGCCGATGTAGTTCATGATCTCCTGGCGGAAGTCGTCCTTGCGGCTTTCGGGGATGTCGATCTTCTCCTCGATGGAGCGCATGAGGCGTTCGTCGGGCTCGTCGTCGCGGCCGGTGTAGCGGTTCTTGACGCGCTCGTGCTGGGTGTAGGCGCGGACGTTCTCGATGTAGTTGGCGCAGAGGCGCTTGATGGCGTCCTCGTCGGCGCTGATGGCGCGCTGGACCTCGGCCTTGATGATGTCCTCGTACTCCTCGCGGACGACGCTGAGCATCTCGCGGTAGCGCTTGCGGATGTCCTCCTCGTTGATGAGGGAGTGGTGGCTGAGGCCGCTCTCGAGCTCGTTCATGACCATGAACGGGTTGATGCACTTTTCCTCGACGGCCTGACGGGAGACGAGGGCGTTGCTGATCTTGTCCTGGACGTAGCGCGGGGAGATGCCCTCCATGCCCTCGCGGGGGGCCTCCTCCTTGACCTCCTTGATGGAGTCCTCGGTGTAGCCGGGGATGGCCTTGCCGTTGTAGAGCTTCATTTTCTGCAGGAGGGTGAGGCCGGACTTCTTGGGGGGGTCGAGGCGGGTGAGCACGGCCCACATGGCGGCGACCTCGAGGGTGTGGGGGGCGATGTGGATGCCCTTGATGCGGTCTGGGCCGAAGTCCTTCTGGTAGATCTTGATCTCGTCGTCGAGGCGGATGTTGTAGGGGATGTCGATCTTGATGGTGCGGTCGCGGAAGGCCTCCATCATCTCGTTGGACTGGAGGCGCTTGTACTCGGGCTCGTTGGTGTGGCCGAGGATGACCTCGTCGATGGCGGTCTGGGCGAACTTCTTGGGCTTGATGAGGTGCTCCTGGGAGGCGCCGAGGAGGTCGTAGAGGAAGGCGACGTCGAGCTTGAGGACCTCGATGAACTCGCAGATGCCGCGGTTGGCGATGTTGAGCTCGCCGTCGAAGTTGAAGGCGCGCGGGTCGGAGTCGGAGCCGAACTGGGCGATCTTGCGGTAGTTGATGTCGCCGGTGAGCTCGGTGGAGTCCTGGTTCTTCTCGTCCTTGGGCTGGAAGGTGCCGATGCCGACGCGGTCCTTCTCGCTGAGGATGATGCGGCGGACCTTGACGTGCTTCATGACCTGCCGCCAGTCGCCGCCGTAGTGGCGCATGAGGTCGGCCATGACCTTGCGGCAGAAGGGGTCGAGCTCGCCGATGAGGCGGAGCTGGCCGCCGCGGTTCTTGGGCTGGTGCTTGGCGTTGAGACGGGCCATGATGTCGGCGCGGGCCTCGCGCGGGACGAGCATGAGGGGTTCCTCGTGCATGGGGCAGGGGAACTCGTGGTCCATGGCGCCCGGGCCGCAGTGCTCGTCGAGCATCCAGGAGAATGAGTAGAGGGCGCCGTCGTCGGTGCGGGAGTAGGCCTCGAGGCCCTTCTTGAGGAGGCGCGCGATGGTGGACTTGGAGGAGCCGACGGGGCCGTGGAGGAGGAGGATGCGCTTGTCGGTGCCGTAGCCCTCGGCGGCGGAGCGGAAGACGTCGACGAGCTGCATGAGGGCGAGGTCGAGGCCGTAGATGCCGTCGGCGCCGTTGTCGAAGGGGTCGGAGAAGAAGTGGTAGCGGACGCAGTCGCGCTTGAAGAGCTTGTACTTCTCGAAGCCGTAGGAGAGGATGGCGTCGTAGGCGCGCTGGTAGGCGTTGCGGAGGACGGCGGGGTTGCGGGTGACGACGTCGAGGTAGTCGAAGAACGAACCCGTCCAGTGGTGGTTCTGGAAGGAGCGGCGGTCGAGGCGCGACTCGATGAGCGAGGCGAACTCCTGCGCGCTGGCGGTGGGCGGCCCTCCGGACTCCGAGCCGAGCGCTCCGGGAGATCCGAGCCCTGACGACCGGCGACCCGATGATTCTTCGTGCATGGGTGCACTCCCCTTGTGGGCCGTGGTGGGCCCGCTGCGACAACCGCGGAACACAACGCGCAAGTGGAGACACCGGGACTCGGCCCGCTGCCGCCGTGTGAAACTGGAAGGTCTATCGGCCTCCCCGGGGCCGGTGGTCAAGCCCAACACGTCCCCGAACTTCTTTACGCACCTGGGGCCGCGCAGGATCAGGAGCTATCGGGCGCATTTGTCACTCGTGCCATCGAGACCCCGAAACAGGCCATAGCCTGCCCCCATGTCATTCGGTCTTGGACATGGCCGCCGGCTCGACGATGCGCCCGGCGTGATCGGCGTCGCTGGGGCGGAGATCCCCCCCATTCCGGACTCGATCCTGACCGATCCGCTCGCGGGGCGCATCGATCCTCGCGGGTGGTTTGCTGATCCGTCGCGGCCTCTCGAAATCGAGATCGGGTGCGGGAAGGGCGGGTTCATTCTGCAGGAGTCGGGTGCGCACCCGGAGGTGAACTATCTCGGGATCGAGCACGCGCGCGAGTTCTATCTGTATACCGCCGACCGGGTGCGGCGCCGCAACGCGGGGGCGGCGACGAACGTGCGGGTGCTGCACGCGGATGCGGCGGAGTTTCTGCAATGGCGATGCCCGGATGGGTGCGTGCGGGTGATCCACCTGTACTTCTCGGATCCGTGGCCGAAGCGCAAGCATCACAAGAACCGCGTGGTGCAGGACCGGTTTCTGGCGGATGCGTGGCGGGTGCTGGTTCCCGGGGGCGAGCTGCGCGTGGTGACGGATCACGACGAGTTGTGGGAGTGGGACATGGAGCACTTCCGGCGGTGGACCGGGGCGGGCGGGGGCATTCCCGAGGCGCTGGTTCGAGGGTTTGCGCTTCCGGAGCGGCCGTATGAAATGGGCCCGTTCCAAGCGCCGTCGTGGGCGGAGGAGGGGGATGTGGTCGGGACCAACTACGAGCGCAAGATGTGCTCGGAGGCGCCGCCGCACGCGTGCGTGCTCGTTCGGTCGCGCTAGACGCGCGCGGTGGCGGGGCGGACCGGGCGCTTGCCGACATTCCACGATGAGCAAGGGTGGCTGACGGGATTCGAACCCGCGACCCCGAGAATCACAATCTCGTGCTCTAACCAGCTGAGCTACAGCCACCATCGGGCCGGGCGAATCGCGCCCGGGCAGGGGTGAAGCGTACGCGCCAAGTCGTCGGCGACACGCCCTGGCAACTCGGAAACGCCACCCGTCCCCCGGGGGAGTACCGGGACTCCAAACCGTACGTTGCTCTCGGTTTTCGGCGGGGCTTAGCTTACGCTTCCGGAATCGAAAAACCCCGCTGGAATGGAGCCATCGCTTCGTTCCCGCAATGCAAGCACTGGAGCCCGAACATGCCGACCGCCGCCCCGTCCGCCCCCGCAACGCATGCCGCGAAACTCAACCTCTCGGGAGACCGCATCCACAAGAACCTTGCGCCCGCGAAGCTGGTGGAGCTGGCGATCACCCGCGGCGAGGGCGTGCTGGCGTCCAACGGCGGGCTGGTGTGCCTGACGGGTGACCGGACGGGGCGCTCGCCGAAGGACAAGTACCTGGAGGACACGAGCGCGATCCACGACAAGATCGGGTGGGGCGGGTTCAACACGCCGGTGTCGCCGGAGAACTTCGACTATCTGCTGGGGATCGCGACGGACCACATCAACTCTCGGAAGGATGTGTTCGTGTTCGAGGGGTTCGTGGGGGCGGATCCGCAGCACCGTCTCGGGGCGCGGGTAATCACGGAGCAGGCGTGGCACAGCCTGTTCATCCGGACGCTGTTCATTCCGGTGGACTCGGCGGCGGCGGGGAAGAACGCGCAGTGGAAGCACGACTGGACGATCATCAACGCCGGGAAGCGGCGGCTGACGGCGGACGAGCAGGCGAAGCTGGGGGTGAAGTCGCCGGTGATGATCGTGCAGTCGTTGACGCGGAAGATGGTGGTGATCGTGGGGTCGGAGTACGCGGGGGAGATGAAGAAGTCGCTGTTCTACGCGATGAACTACGACATGCCGGAGGCGGGGGTGTTCCCGATGCACTGCTCGTGCAACGTGGACAAGAAGGATCCGTCGAACGTGGCGCTGTTCTTCGGGCTCTCGGGGACGGGGAAGACGACGCTGTCGGCGGATCCGAACCGGGCGCTGGTGGGCGACGATGAGCACGGGTGGTCGGAGCGTGGGGTGTTCAACTTCGAGGGCGGGTGCTACGCCAAGTGCATCAAGCTGACGGCCGAGGGGGAGCCGCAGATCTGGAGCGCGGTGAAGTTCGGCTCGGTGCTGGAGAACCTGGACATCGACCCGATCACGCGGGTGCCGGACTTCGACTCGACGAAGTACACGGAGAACACGCGGGCGACGTACCCGCTGGACTACATCCCGGACGCGATCATCCCGTCGATGGCGTCGCACCCGAAGAACGTGATCTTCCTGACGGCCGACGCGTTCGGGGTGATGCCGCCGGTGAGCAAGCTGACGCGCGAGCAGGCGATGTACTACTTCATCAACGGGTACACGTCGAAGCTGGCGGGGACGGAGCTGGGGGTGACCGAGCCGCAGCCGAACTTCTCGGCGTGCTTCGGGTCGCCGTTCCTGCCGCGGCCGCCGAAGGTGTACGCGGAGATGCTGGCGCAGAAGGTGGCCAAGCACAACGCGGACGTGTGGCTGCTGAACACGGGGTGGACCGGCGGCAAGTACGGGGTGGGGCAGCGGTTCAGCCTGAAGTACACGCGGGCGTTCGTGACGGCGATCCTGAACGGGACGCTCAAGAACGCGAAGTTCTCGCCGGACCCGGTGTTCGGGCTGCCGGTTCCGACGGCGGTGGAGGGCGTCCCGAGCGGGGTGCTCAATCCGCGGAACACGTGGAAGGACGGGGCGGCGTACGACGCCCAGGCGAAGGACCTGGCGGCGCGGTTCCGCACCAACGACAAGAAGTTCGACATGCCGGAGGCGGTGCGGAACGCCGGGCCGAAGACCTGATCGGGCCCGCTGTCTGCGGTACCATCTTCGCGGTTGGCCGCTACCATCGCACGGACGGAAGGGCGGGGCTCATCGCCCGCCCGCCGTCGTCGTGGTTCGGGCCTTGCCTTGCACAGACATCGAGACCCCGGAAGACAAGCCATGCGCATCGACGTTATCGGCAAGCACATCGAAGTGACGCCCGCGATCCAGGACTACGCGCAGAAGAAGGCCGAGAGGCTGACCAAGCTCTTCGACGGGACGCAGCAGATCAGGATCTACGTGGAGTCGCCGCAGGGGAAGAAGGGGGAGTTCCACGTGGAGGTGGTGGTGGACGTGGTGAAGCACGACGACTTTGTCGCCAACGCGACGGGTCCGGACCTGTACGCGGCGATCGACACGGCGGTGGACAAGGCGGCGCGGCAGGTGCGGGACTTCAAGGACAAGCTGCGCTCCAGCCCGGCGGATCGGCGGTGAGACCATGAAACTGACACAGATCGTCAGCAAGGCCGCGATCGTTGCGAAGCTCCCCTCGACGGAGCGGGACGATGCGATCGGGAGCCTGGTGGACGCGCTGATCGCCTCGGGGGCGGCGGATGCGTCGCTGCGGTCGGAGCTGATCTCGAGGGTGCTGGAGCGGGAGCGGATCGGGTCGACGGGGTTCGGCAAGGGGATCGCGGTTCCGCACGTGAAGCACAAGAGCGTGAAGAAGCTGGCGGCGGCGATCGGCCTCTCGCAGAGCGGGATCGACTTCAACGCGCTGGACCACCAGCCGGTGTACACGGTGTTCCTGCTGCTCTCGCCGGCGGACAAGCCGGACGATCACCTCCAGGCGATGGAGGTGATCTTCAAGCATCTCTCGCAGGAGACCTTCCGCCGCTTCCTCCGCCAGGCCCAGACGGCCGACGACGCCTGGGCGCTGCTGGAAGAGGCGGATGGTCGGCAGTCTCGCGGCTGATCGAACCCCCATCGCGGCGTCCGAGTCGGCGCTCGCACTCTTCGAGGAACCGTGTCCACACGTGCATCGGTCAAGGTCGTCATCGCGAACAAGCTGGGGCTGCACGCCCGGCCGGCGATGTGCTTCGTGGATGCGGCGATGCCGTTCAAGTCGAGCATCACGGTGAAGCGGTCGGACCAGACGGTGGACGGCAAGAGCATCATGCAGATGATGATGCTGGCGGCGACCCGGGGGACGGAGCTGGAGATCATCGCCGACGGGGAGGATGCGGAGGCGGCGATCGCGTGCCTGAAGAAGCTGGTGGAGAGCTGCTTCGACGAGGACTGAGGACGCTCACCACCGAGAGCACCGAGGGCACCGAGAGGGGAGCGCCGTGCGCCGCTCGGTCTACACTGGCCGGGTCGGCGGTCTCGGCGTTCTTCTTTGTGAATGCTCTCGAGGAATCCCCCATGGCCAAGGGCCAGCATCTCAGCGCGTATCAGAAGAAAATCGTCAACCGGTACTACCAGCATCTGGACACGATCTCGATCAACAAAGTGGCCGAGGCGGCGACCGAGCTGTATCTCTGCACGGACCCGAAGAAGGCCGACAAGCTGTGGGTGAGCGTGGAGAAGGCGCTGGACAAGACGGCCGCGAGCGATGCGGCGGTGCAGCGGATCTTGAAGACCCGCGACATCAAGGCCTTGGCGGAGCTGGTGGGGAAGCTGTCGAGGTAGGTTCCGCGCCGCCGGCGCGGGCTCGGGACAGGCGGCGGAACGAAAAACGCCGGCGGTGGTGCGCCGGCGTCTTGGACTGCGCGTGTTACAGGCCGGCGATCACTTCACCTCGGTGATGACGCTGGTCTTGGCGACGAAGCGCATGCCGGTCCAGTACTGGTCGAGCTCGTGCATCGAGTTGTCGACCAGGCCGTCCTTGAGGGCGACGGAGCGGGCGCCGTCGAGGGTGACGTCGCAGGAGAAGCCGGAGGTCTTGCTGGGCCAGGCGACCCAGACGGCGCCGGCGGGGCGCATGAGCCTGGCGAGCTGGCTGAAGCGGCGGCCGAGGGTGTTCTGGTTGGGGACGAAGAGGACGGCGAGGTCGAAGCCGGCGCCGCGCATCGCGGAGTGGCGGAGCTCGACGCCGTCGGGGAGCTTGCCGAGCTTTTCGGGGAAGTAGGACGGGGCGTCGATGAGGACGACGACGTGGGCCGGCTGGATGCCGAGCCGCTTGGCCAATCCACCCGCACCGCCGGCGCCGTTGGTGCCGTTCTTGGTCGGACGCGCGGGCGCCTTTTCCGGCTTGGCCTTGCTCGTCTTGCCCTGGGCGGACTTGCCCGCCGTCTTCGACTTCGACTTGATAGTGGTTGGCATGGGACGGGATTTTACGCCTCTCGACCCATCCCGGCTTTTCCAAGCCTGAAAATCAGTTCGGAACGCCTCTGGGGGCTCACGCCGCACTCCAGTTCATCCTTTGGACGAACCCAGACGGCGGCCTTCGGGTCGGGGTCCTGGGGGGCCTGGTAGCGCGGGATGATGTGCCAGTGCACGTGGGCCAGCTGGTTGCCGAGGCACTCGTAGTTGATCCGGCGCGGCCCGAAGGCCCGCACGATCGCGTCGGCGGCGCGGCCGATGTCCTCGGCCAGGGCCAGGCGGCGGTCGGCGGGGAGCAGGTGCATGTGCTCGACGTGCTCCTTGAGCAGCAGGACGCACCAGCCTTCGTAGGGCTGGTGGTCGTGAAGGACCGCGAAGGACTCGCGCAGCTCGGCGATGAAGAACGGGTTGGTTCCCTCGCGGATCTGGGCGATGCGGCGGCAGGCGTGGCAGTCGGGCATCATCCACGAGCGTACGGCATCGGGTGGTCGTGGCCGCATTCGGGGCACTTGACGACGCCTTCGTGCGGGGTGGTCGCCGTCAGGTCATAGGAGCATCGCTCGCAGCGATCCGGGTGCATGGACTCGCGCTTCCAACCGGCGCCGCACTCGGGGCAGCGGTCGATGTCGCGGCCGCTGGCGATGTGCCCGCTCATGTCGTAGCCGCAGGCCCCGCATCGGCCGGCGTACCACCGCTTGCGCCTTTTGAGCAGGATGGGAAGGAGGATGGCGGGCCCCCCCACCACGAGGCCCGCGCCGAGCAGGAGCGTGTAGGCCCAGAACGTGCCCGCGAAGCAGTAGCAGTCCTCGCGCCTGCGGAAGAGGACGTCGATGGGCATGATGGCCACGGCTTCGATCAGCGTGCCGGTGAAGATGGTCGCGGCGATCTGGGAGAGGGTGCGCTCGTACCGCAGGCCGCGGCGGGTGCGGCGCGAGCAGAAGGAGAAGATGAGGGCGCCGATGACGAGATAGGAGATGGTGCACCAGGCGATGAACAGGGCGCGGGCGGCGCCCTGGTCCCATCCGGGGTCCAGATCGCGGTTGATCTGCGTCAGCGTGGCGAGGGCGAGAAAGATCCCGGCGGCGAGCGTGGTGCCCACGAGCGTGGCCACGGCGAGGCTGAGCCAGACGGGCCACTTGCCGCCGGCTCGCACGCGCGGCCGGCGCACCGGCCAGACGAGCACGGTCTGCAGCAGCATGATCGAGCCGATGATGAGCGCGAGGAAGGCCCAGTAGTCCCAGCTCGAGAGCAGAGCGGCCGTCCGATCGGCGTGCCACGTGCCGAGCGGATGATCCGGGCCAGCGACCGTGTCGCCCTGCATGACCCAGACCGGCCCGCAGAGGACGATGAACGCGGCCTGGGCGATCCAGAGCGTGGCGATCAGGCGGCGCTTGCTCCAGACGTGCACGGAGCCGTCGGGTGTGTTCTGCCTCTTGTGGTCCACGCGTTGGTTCCGGTGGCGATCGATTGGAAGAGCATTCTTGCCGATACGATCGTCCGATGACGGCACAATGCCCGAACGCGGTTCAGCAATGCATGGACGCCGCCTGCGGCGCGGAGTTTCCCATCGAGCGCATTCTGACCGCGTGCCCGACGTGCGCGAGGGCGGGGCGCGGCGAGAGCCTGCTTGACGTCGTGTACGACCTGGATGCGGTCCGGAAGACCATCGACGCCAGGCGACTGTTTGGACCGGGCGGGCCTGCGGGCGGTTCGGGCGTGTGGCAGTTCCGCGAACTGCTGCCGTTTGCGCGCTCGGAGCAGGACATCGTGACGGTCGGGGAGGGGAGGACGATCCTGCAGCGGGCGACGACGCTTTCCCGGCACATCGGGCTGTCGGACGGTCTGTACCTGCAGTACGAGGGGCTGAACCCGTCGGGGTCGTTCAAGGACAACGGGATGGCGGCGGGGTTCACGCACGCGAGGATGGTGGGGGCGCAGGTGGTCGCGTGCGCCTCGACGGGGAACACGAGCGCCTCGCTGGCGATGTACGCGCAGCAGGCGGGGATGAGGGCGTTCGTGTTCATCGGGGAGGGGAAGATCGCGTTCGGGAAGCTCTCGCAGGCGCTGGACTATGGGGCGACGACGCTCCAGATCGCGGGGGACTTCGACGCGTGCCTGGCGCGCATCCGGGAGATCGCGGCCGACCCGAAGCGGGGCGTGTATCTGCTGAACTCGGTGAATCCGTTCCGCCTCGAGGGGCAGAAGACGATCATGTACCGGGTGCTGCGGGATCTCGGCGGGCCGATCCGCGGCGGGCGGATCAGTGTTCCGGACTGGATCGTCGTGCCGGGGGGGAATCTCGGGAACTGCTCGGCGTTTGCAAAGGCGTTCATTGAACTGCACGCGCTTGGTTTGATCGAGCGTGTGCCGCGGCTGGCGGTCGTCAACGCGAAGGGCGCGCGGACGCTCGACCGGGTGGTGAACCAGTTGGGTATCCGCTGGCAGCCGGGCGCGGGGGCGCGTCGCGCTGCGGGCTCGCCCCTGCGGGGGACGTACGACCGTGGCGCGGTGGCCGCGGAGTTCAAGCGGATGGACAGGGCGAAGGAGAAGGCGCACACGATCGCGAGCGCGATCGAGATCAACCGGCCGGTGAACCTGCCGAAGGCGCTGCGGGCGCTGCACGCGATGAACGGCGTGGTGCGGTCGGTGTCGGACGACGACATCCTGGAGCACAAGGCGCTGGTCGGGCGGTTCGGGTATGGGTGTGAGCCGGCCTCGGCGGCGAGCGTGGCGGGCGTGACGAGGCTCCTCAACGAGGGGGTGATCCGGCACGACGAGACGGTGGTGTGCATCCTGACGGGGCACCAGCTCAAGGACCCGGATGCGACCGTGCGGTATCACACGGGGATCGACACCAAGACGGCGCAGCAGAACATCGGGTGGGAGTATCGCCACGAGCCGGGGGGGCGGTATGCGAACCGGCCGATCCGGGTGGCGGATGATGTGAGGGCGATTCTGAGGGCAATGGGGCTGGCCTGAGCCCGCCCATTGGCCGTACTTTGGGCAAGTCGGAACCCTTATCGTCCCCTGAACGGAGAGAGAACCGTTGCTCCTCCGGGTGCAGGCGGCATACTTGGGGAGCGAAACGACCAGGGCCCGGCCGGATTCCGGGCGGGCGCTGGCCGATGGGGATTTCGGGTGAGGCCGCTCGGTGCGCGGAGTGCTGTGTTCGTGAAGATGTCCAGAACCGCCATCGCGTCGCTCGTGCTCGCGGCTGTCGCATCCTTGCCCGGACTCGCGCGTGTGGCCGCGGCCCAGTCGCTGGAGCCGTCGGACCCCGAGCCGGCGCCGTCGTTCGAGCCGACCGGGACGTGCGGGAAGGCGTGCGCGTGCCGGGCGGCGCTTGGGGCGGGGCACACGCTGGCGGAGCTGCTGCCGGGGGCGCGCTTCGGCCCGCGCGGCCCGGGCTCGACGGATCCGACGGACGTTGTGAACAACAACCTGTCGATCGAGATCCTGAGCATCACGCCCGCGAGCGACTCGGCGAGCATCGCCGGGACGAACGTGATGACGATCCGCTCGAACGTGAACAACCTGGCGAGCTTCACGTTCCGGCTGCGCTCGCAGTTCATCGTGACCAACTGCACGGTCACGGACACGATCGGGACCTACGCCGTCACGCCGACGACCCCGGCCGCGAACACGTATGGGAGGACGATCACGTTCGCGCGGCCCATCAACATGGGCGACGAGTTCACCGTGTCGATCTCCTACTCGGGCAACACGGTCGACGTGTTCTTCGGCTCGATCCACGCCGGGTACCAGAACGGGAATGGAAGCGGGGACTACGCCGTGTGCACGCTCTCGGAGCCGTACTACGCGGGGACGTGGTGGCCGTGCAAGGACGGGGAGGTCCAGCAGGTCGGCGACAACTCGGACAAGGCGACGCTGGACATGGCGATCACGGCGCCGGACACGCTGACGTCGGTCTCCAACGGGCTGCTGGTCGGGGTGGACACGCTCTCGGGCGGGCGCAAGCGGTATCGGTGGTCCACGAGCTATCCGATGTCGACGTACCTGGTGTTCTTCTCGACCTCCGTGTATAACCAGTACCAGCTGGCGTACAACTACGCGGGCGGGACGATGCCGGTGCAGTTCAGCATCTATCCGGGCTCGGACAACTCGTACAACAGGGGCATCTGGTCGATGGTGCCGACGATGCTCGCGACGTACGAGCCGATGTACGGGCTGTATCCGTTCATCAACGAGAAGTACGGGGTCTACCAGTTCGAGTTCAACGGCGGGCAGGAGCACCAGACGTACACGGGCCAGGGGCGCAACGGGGCGTTCAGCGAGTTGATCACGGCGCACGAGCTGGGGCACCAGTGGTGGGGGGACAACATCACGTGCAAGACGTGGTCGGACATCTGGCTCAACGAGGGCTTTGCCACGTACACCGAGTGCCTGTGGATGGAGCGCAAGCCCGGGTCCACGGGCTTCCAGGCGCTGCACGACACGATCAACGACGGGAGCCATCGCCCGTCCAACACGGCCCTGGCATCGAGCGACAGCTACGTGTACATCCCCGCGGCGGAGACCTCGAACCCCAGCCGCATCTTCAGCGCCGCGTATTCCTATTACAAGGGGGCGTGGGTGCTGCACATGCTGCGGCACGTGCTGGGGGACACGGCGTTCTTCAACGCGCTGCAGGCCTATCGGGCGGCGTTCCAGCCCGGCTCGGCGAGCACGAGCGACTTCACGACGGTGGTGTCGGCCAACGCGGGCGAGGACCTGTCGTGGTACTTCAACCCGTGGCTGTATCAGCCCGGGGCTCCGGCGTACACGTTCGGATGGGCGAACGCGACGATCAACGGGCAACCGTATCTGCGGCTGAACATCTCGCAGACGCAGCCGACCTCGACGTTCCCGCTGTTCACGATGCCCGTCGATGTGCGGATCACGCCGGCGTCGGGCTCTCCGATCAACACGGTGGTGCGGTCGCACTCGGCTTCGGATGACTTTCTCATCCCGCTCCCGGCGTCGACGGTCGTGAGCTCGGTGGCCATCGATCCGGACGACTGGATCCTGAACACGGGCAAGAGCGCCGGCACTTACACGGTGGGGCCGCCGAAGATCGTGTCGCTCTCACCGGCCCCCGGGACGGAGTTTGCGCTTGCCTCCCCCCCCACCACGCTGGCGATCGGGTTCAGCGATCCGGTGAGCGTGACGGCGGCGAACATCGGCGTGAGCCTTGGCGCCACATCCATCCCGTTCTCGTTTGGCTACAACCCGGCGACGATAACGGCGACGCTGACATTCACGTCGGCGCTCGCCGCCGGGACGTACAACGTGGTGATCTCGGATGCGGTCGTCGCCACGGGCAACGGGCAACATCTCGATGGCGAACTGGCGACGAACAGCGCCGCGTCGCTGCCCTCGGGCGACGGCGTGGCGTCGGGAGCGGCGATGTTCACCTTCACGGTGGATGGGCCTGCGTGCGCCGTGGACTTCAACCATTCGGGGACGGTCGAAGTGCAGGACATCTTTGACTTCCTGAACGGGTGGTTTGCGGGCGACCCGGCGGCCGATTTCAGTGGCGGAGGGATCAGCGTTCAAGACATCTTCGACTTCCTGAACGCGTGGTTTGCGGGCTGCTGAAGGACTGACGGCATCCAAGCCTCTCGAAATGCAGGCCCGAAAGCGGTCTGCCCGATAACTCCGGGAGCGGCGCGCCGCCCCCCCGGAGGTCATTTCGTGTCTCACCCCGCATCGCACGCTCGATGGCTGCGCATCGGCGCTTCTCTTTCGGCTTTGGCGACGGCCGCGGCCGTGCACGCCCAGACGCGGCTGTACGCCGATGCGAGCGCGCCGGCGGGGGGCAACGGGCAGTCGTGGAACGCGGCGTTTCGGGACTTGCAGGATGCGCTGACGCTGGCCAACGGGCGGCCGAACCACGGGATCCTGGTGGAGATCCGCGTGGCGCAGGGGGTGTACAACCCGGACCAGGGAACGCACGACCGGGCGCGGACGTTCACGGTGGGGAGCGGGGTCTCGCTGCGGGGCGGGTTCGTGGGGATCGCGGCGGGGCTGGTCGGCGACCCGGACCAGAACGATCCGGCGCGGTTCGTCTCGGTGCTTTCCGGAGACTTGCTGCACGACGATGCGCCGAGCGAGTCTTCGCGCGCGGACAACTCGTACCTGCTGATGAGTGTCGCGGGGTCGTTCCAGACGGTGGATGGGTTCACGATGCGCGGGGCGGCGGCGGCGGTGAGCGCGGGGGGGACCAACGGGTGCGTGATCCAGCGATGCACGATCACGGACAACGTGCAGACTCCGGCGACGGTGGGAAACCCGGCGCTGCCGACGCCGATCGTGTCGATGAGCGCGGGGGCGCTGTACACGACGGCGATCGTGGACAACCGGTCGTCGCTGGGGAGCATCCTGCACATCGCCTCGGCGCCGATCTGGCGGTGCACCATCGCGGGCAACCGGCTGGCGCACGACGGGTCGGCGCTGCCGCTGGCGGGGGCGGCGATCGACGTGGGGACGAACTGCTCGCTGGATGCGTGCCTGGTGGCGGCGAACACGAGCGAGACGTACTGCCTGTCGACGGCGTGCGGGATCGCGATGTACAACTGCACGATCGTGGACAACCGGTGCCCGAGCGCGCCGGGGGTGGCGGGGTGCGCGCTGCTGATGTACGACTGCCTGTTCTCGCGGAACGTGGCGACGGCTGCGCCCGGGCCGACGTGGCCGCAGGTGTCGGGGTATGGGCCGTATCTGCGGCGGTGCTTCCTGGATCATG